>JABJGX010000047.1 GCA_018662075.1 Candidatus Peregrinibacteria bacterium
CTCGGTTGATAGACGATCCCGCAAAACGTACATCAATGGGTAGAGAGGCGCGTAAAAGAATTGATGAGCAATTCTCCTGGGAAAAGGTAGGAAAAATGTATCAAGATTTTTTTGAATCTCTATGAAAAAGAACATTGTGATATTGTCGGCATTTTTGTCTCCACTTCGAAGTGGGGCAGAAGCATGTGCGGAAGAAGTGCCATTGGCATTAAAGGATCAGCATAATTTCACAATCGTTACGGCACGTATGAGGCGCGACCTTCCAAAGAATGACATGCTCAATGGGAGCATTCCTGTTGTGCGAGTAGGGCTTGGCTTTACATTTGATAAATGGTTATTTCCAATGCTTGCACCACGCGTTGTGCGCAAATTATGTCCAGAAGTAGTACATGCAGTTCTTGAAACTTTTGCGGGTCTTGCACTGGTTTTCTGTAATGCTCCTAAGAAAATTCTTACTTGTCAGACAACGAATAGAAGCTTTTTGAAATCAACGATTGTTAGAAATCCTCAGGTTATTACGGTGATCAGTAATGCACTGATGAATACCGTTTCAAGCCTTGGTCGAAAAGATGCAATACTTATTTCAAACGGTATAGATTTATCTTCTTTGAATGCTGCGAGGCAGTCTGTAGAAAAAGTGCCAGGAAGGGTGCTCTTTGTTGGAAGGCTGGAGAAGCAAAAGGGAATAGATACATTACTCCATGCATTTGCAGAGCTCTCTCCAGGGGCACACTTGCGGATTGTTGGTGATGGATCGGAGTGGGGGGCATTACAGAAGCTGACAACGCGCCTTGGTATTACAGACCGTGTGGAGTTTGTTGGTAGGGTAGAGCCATACCAGATTGCAAAAGAGTATGCTCTTGCAGAAGTATTCTGTGGGCTTAGCCGTAGTGAGGCACTTGGCAATGTGTTCCTTGAAGCACAGGCTGCAGGGTGCGCGGTTATTGGAACTCGTGTTGGTGGCATTCCAGATATCATCGAGGACAACAAGACAGGACTCTTGGTTGATCCTGATAATATGTCCGATGCAGTGATAGCACTTCAAAAAGTCTTATCGGATAAGACGCTCAGGGCAGTACTTGCAAAAGCTGGAAGTGCGCACGCACAAAACTTCTCTTGGGAGATGATCGCTTCTCAGTATGCGAAGCTGTATTAAGAATTATTTTGATCTCGTACTTTTGATGCAGCGAGGAACAAGCTTTCGAATGTTCCGGCATCAATCCAGTCTTCCTTTAGGGTTGTTGCGGTAAGTTCACCGTGCTGCAGATACCAGTCTGTCACGTCTGTAATTTCAAATTCTCCACGTGCAGATGGCTTCATGTTTTTGATAATTTCGAAACATCGATTGTCGTAGATGTAACACCCTGTAATTGCGAGGTTACTTTTTGGCTCGCTTGGCTTCTCTTCTACAGAGACTACTTTTCCATCGCTCAGCTCTGCAATCCCGAAACGATTTGGGTCATCGACTTCTTTTAAAAACACATGTCCTCCACCATTGAATGACTGAATATGTGCAGAGAGATCATCGAAGTAGATATTATCTCCAAGAATTGCACAGACAGATTCGCCATCATCAAATTCGTCGGCTGCAAGCCCTAGAGCTTGAGCGATTCCACCTGCTTTTTCCTGAACTTTGAAGGTGAATGTGCATCCAAACTTCGATCCTGATCCTAAATATTCAGCAATTTGGTCGATGTGTTCTGTTCCAGAGATGATGATAATATCCTTAATTCCTGCATCGAGCAGTATCTGAAGTGGGTAATGAATGAGGGGCTTATTGTATACCGGAAGTAGCGATTTGTTCGTAATATCCGTCAAAGGGGCCAAACGAGACCCTGTACCGCCGCAGATAAGAACTCCTTTCATCAAAAGAAGTATGAAGACATTACAAAGAGAATTCCACCTTCTTACCTCGTAATTTAGCTCTATTTTGATACTATGCTAGATATGAATCTACTTGTTACAGGAGGGGCAGGGTTTATCGGGTCGCACTTTGTATTGCGACACACAGATGCACATCCAGAAGACACTATCGTGGTGCTTGATAAGTTAACGTATGCAGCAGATAAATCTTTCTTGGATCCTATTGCAGACAAGATTACGTTTGTTGAAGGAGACATTGCAGACCAGGTACTTGTGACAAAGCTTGTTGAAGACCATAAAATCGATACGATTGTAAACTTCGCAGCGGAGAGCCATGTTGATAATTCTATCGCAGATGCGATGCCTTTCTTGCATACCAATGTCATTGGAACGCAGGCACTTATAGAAGTCGTGAAGGCTCATCCAGAGGTTCGTCTTTTACATATTTCTACAGATGAAGTGTATGGCGATGTCGGGGACACAGACCCTTCATGTAAGACGACAGATCCTCTTCGTCCCAGCTCTCCGTACTCTGCGAGCAAGGCAGCGGCAGAGCTTCTCGTTCAGGCAGCTATTCGAACGTTTGGTATTCAGGCAGTGATTACCAGATGTACAAATAACTATGGTCCGCATCAGGCAGATGAAAAATTTATCCCAACAGTTATTCGTAAAGCACTTAAGGACGAACCGATTCCAGTGTACGGAACAGGGAAAAATAAGAGAGACTGGATTCATGTAGGAGACCACTGTGATGCAGTCGAAACTATTCTGACAGTCGACTGGAATGCAGATAAGCGTACAGTATTTAATGTCGGGATAGATCGCGAGTATGAAAATTTAGAGGTTGCTAAAATTATTTTAGATATCCTTGGAAAGCCACATGACTTGATCTCTTTTGTTGAGGATAGAAAAGGACACGATTGGCGTTACGCTGTTGATTCATCGGAAACCCGAACACTAGGCTGGGCACCGAAAGTGGAATTCACCGAAGGTCTAAAACACACTATTGATTGGTATACTAATAAGTACTCATGAAGATAGTTCTCGCAACTGGCATTTACCCTCCAGTGATTGGAGGTCCTGCTACGTATACAAAGGCGCTCGCTGAAAAATTGGCTAATAGTGGCCATGAAATTACGGTTGTGACATATGGAGAGGTCGAGAAAGCTGAGAAGTGGAACATAGAAAGTGTGTCTCGAAGTATTCCCATTATTCGATGGTGGTGGTACAGCCAGAAGCTTCGTGAGGTAGCTGCTGATGCAGATATTGTGTATGCATTTTCAAGCATTAGCTGTGGTGTTCCTTTGATACTATCTGGTCTTAAAAAGCCAAAGAGAGTGCTACGACTTGGAGGAGACTTTTTGTGGGAGAGGTATACAGACTTTGGTGGAAAGAAATCACTTCGCATGTTTTACGAGTCTTCATTTGTTGCTGGGAAGTGGATGATGACGAGGTTGCTTAATCGGTTTGACCACATCGTATTTTCGACAGAATTTCAGCAGAGCATCTATAAGAAGAGTTACAGCAGATTGCCAGAGAATTCTGTCATCGAAAATGCTTTATCGTTTCAAAATTCAAAATTCTTAATTCAAAATTCCAATTCCCCTCACACTCCTTTTCGACTTCTGTTTATGGGCCGGACAGTACAATTTAAAAATATCCTGTCTCTTATAGACGCCGTTGCGCAGATTCCAGACTGCTTCTTAACCATTGTAGGTGAAGGGCCTCAGGATGACATGCTTCGAAAGAAGGTAGAGCATTTGGGTCTTCATACACGAGTTCAGTTTAGTGTCTCTGTCTCTGGTACAGAGAAGCGGGACATGTTTGCCTCTCATGACTTACTGGTACTGCCTTCGTATACAGATATTAGTCCAAATACTGCCCTTGAGGCGAGGGCTGCCGGACTCCCAGTGCTACTGACTAAGGAAACAGGCTTAAGTTCAACATTGCTAAAGGGAATGACATTGGCAGAACTACAGCGACCAGCCGATATTGTTTCTGCAATTACACATGCCCGAGAGAGTTATGCAGCTATGCGCTCTTCTTTGAAAGGCGCGCTAGAGGAACGTTCGTGGACTGCGGTTTCAGAGCAACATGAGGCACTATTCGCTTCGCTTTAGATCTTCATTTTTGCGCTCAATTACGCTATAATATTGAGTAATGAAATTACTTATGATTTCTGGCGACCCGCCTTCGCTCCTACGCTCTGCTTCGGAGCTACGGACGGGCGAGAGATGTAGATTTTATTCTATTTTGCGTATATGAAGTTATTAATGATCTCTGGGGATCGGTCAGTCCTTCAGGGAAGGATGGGGGCATTTTGGTACACTCTGCAAGAGATGCGAAAGCACTTCGACCGTATCGATATTATTTGCCCTAGGGTTACAGAAGGAGGTACTGGAATGTCGGAATCTGGACATAGAATTCCAGAATCGGATGAGGGAGGTGCGGAGATATTTTTTCACCCTTGTCCAAGCTCGCTTGTCTTCCAGATCCCTTGGATTGCCAATAAAGGGCAGGCCCTTATTGCAGAGCATGGGCATGATGTTATGACTGTTCATGACTACCCGCCATTTTATAATGGCATTGGTGCCAAAAAACTTCATAAGAAAACAGGTATTCCTTATGCCACAGAAATTCACCACATTGTTGGTTGGCCTAGGGCCGCCAATATTCAGGAGATGATTGGAAGAGAGATGTCTCGATGGTATCTTCGTTCTGTGACAAAGGCTGCTAAGGCTGTCAGAACTGTGAATGATACGGTGGCACGTCAGGTGGTTGCTTTTGGTGCTCCAAAGGCAAAAGTGAATGTTATTTCGTCGTTTTATCTTGATAAACAAATACTGAGTAACGACTTTAAACCACCAGTGTCATACGACATTTCTTTTTGCGGAAGACTGGTTGCGAACAAGGGTCTTTCAGAATTGATATCTGCACTGGTAGACCTGCCAACAGTACGCCTGCTTATTATTGGTGATGGACCAGAACGCTCAAAGATGGAGCGCAAAGTAAAAGATTTGGGTATTGCTAATAGGGTAACATTTTTGGGATGGCTTCCGACACAAGAGGCGGTTAGTGGCGCTATGCAGACTGCCCGTATCTTTGTGATGAATAGTAAAAGTGAAGGCGGTCCACGTATCGCACTTGAAGCAATGGCATGCGGCTTACCGATTATTGCAACGAAGGTTGGCGTGATGCCAGAGGCAATCACCGATGGTGTTAATGGCATGTTTACTACAGGTACAGCAGCAGACCTTGCAGAGAAGATTCGCAGCCTTCTTGCGAATGATGACCTTATGGAATCTATGGGAAATGAGGCAAAAAAGGTGCTTGAGCTCTATGAGCGGAGTACGCTTATAAAGCAGTATGCCGATTTTCTTAAAAGCCTTGCATGAAGCTCCTCCTTGTTACACAGAACGTAGACCGTACCGATCCGATCCTTGGGTTCTTTCATCAGTGGGTTGAGGAGTTTGCGAAGCGTACACAGGGCGTTACTGTTATTGGACAACAGGTAGGTGAGCATGAGTTCGGGTCTAATGTGATCATTGAAAGTTTGGAAAAAGAAAAAGGAAGACGGCTATGGGCACAAGTGCTCAGGTCCTATCAGCTCTTCTGGAAGCATCGTCATCAATACGATGTAGTGATGGTTCATATGACTCCTATATGGATTATTATTGGTGCACCGCTTTGGATACTTCTCCGGAAGCGTATGTACTTATGGTACGAAGTAAAACGTGGAAGTTGGAAGCTTACTATTGCGATGAAGCTTGTTCGAAAGGTATTTGCTGCGACAGAGCATGGCATTCCACATGCATCAAAAAAATTAGTTGTCATCGGACATGGAATTGATACAGACTTTTTTGCGCAATCAGCAGCACATACAGAGGGGCCAGTGGTAACCCTTGGACGTGTGACGCGTATTAAAAATTATGATGTTATTCTTCGATGTTTTGCGGAGCTTCCGCAAGAAATGAGACTCTTTATTGCAGGTGGAATAGTAACAGATTCAGATAGACTCGAAGAGAAGCGATTACAAAACCTAGCGGGTGAGCTTGGCATTGCAGACCGTGTTGAGTACAGCTGGGTAGCACCAGACATGGTTCCTGGAGTGCTTCAGGGCGCGAGCCTCTTTCTTCATGCATCGCAAGGAGGACTTGATAAGGCAATTCTTCAGGCAATGTCTTGTGGATGCCCCTGTGTATCGTCAAGCGTTGCTGCTCAGAAGGACCTACCGGTTCAGTGTCGGTCATCGGAAAGCACTATGGCAACTGTCGCTAAAGCTTTACTAGAGATGCCGCAAGAAGACCGTAACGACTTAAGTGATGAACTACATGACATTGTGGAAACGCGTCATAGCTTGCCAAATTGTATCGATAGATTGGTGGTAGAAATGAAGGCCAAATAGTTTCTTGGAACTGACCTTGTCTGTACCATTTGTATATATGTCGCAACCAAGACTTAGTATTATCGTGCCCGTCTATAATGAAGAAAAGACTCTCCGTGAGATTGTGCAGAGGATATTTAATAGCTGCGGTAACTTTGCTGAAGTAGTTTTTGTGAATGACGGATCAACAGACTCATCGCTCGAGATCTTGCAAGTGCTTGCACGCGGCCAAGACACTGTCATTACAAAAAAGAATGGTGGTAAAGGTTCTGCTGTACGAAAGGGATATGACGTTGCGAAGGGTACGTATGTTGTCGTACAGGATGCAGACTTGGAGTACGACCCAGAAGAGATCCCAGGTCTTCTCGAGTATGCAGAAAGCAATAATCTAGAAGCACTGTGGGGGTCTAGGAGGCTGAAGAAACAGAAGCAGTTTGTACACATGGGACATTTCCTTGGTGGAACGTCGCTGACATATGTCTGTAATATTTTGTATCTTAGTCGTCTCACAGATCAGCCAACGTGTTATAAAATGGTCCGAGGAGACATCTTAAAAACCTTGCCACTTAAAGAGGATGATTTCCGCTTCGATCCCGAGTTAACAGTTATGCTTCTTCGCAGAGGTTTTACCATCGGAGAGCAGCCAATTTCGTACCATCCACGAAGTATGGACGAGGGAAAGAAGATCAATTGGACTGACTGGTTTAAGTGGGTATGGGTATTTGTAACGCTACGATTTAGGCCAAAGTCATACTTTACCCGTTAGAGAGCAGCATTTAATACTTCTGATACAGCACTGACTGTGTCAAAGCTTTTCCCTTCGCGAAGGAGTGGCTCGTATTTTGTACGCAGTCGATCGAGATCTTTTTTAGTTGGCATAGACCGTAAGTTGTAGGGCTTTCCTGTGATCTTTTGATGCATATCTTGCAGGTCTGCAATAGCAAGAAGACCAGAGAGCACGGTAAAGAGCGTGTTTCCTTTCCATGCTTCTGCTTTCGGGGCTTCTAGATAGTCAATCATTTGTTCTGGCCTACGGAAGTGCCAGATCATCATAACTGCAGTGCTCATTCCAGAATATCCAATGACGTACTCTCCCTGTTTTTCTACTGGTAGAATGTCACAGGTATATCCTTTATTGATAAGGGATTCGTTTGCTTTGTCGAAGGTGTCATAGCGAGACACAGGTTTGCCAATGTGGGATACTGCATTGGTGTTTCCTTCGCATGGAGAGAGCGATAGTTTTTCTTTGTCACAGTAGATCTCTCTGTTAAACGCGATACAGTAACTACTACTTGGTGCGTACTCTTTTCCATCAATATTAAAGTGCCACCAGTCTCGTGGACGGAAGCTAAAGGTAGCAGCATTTGGCTTTGATAAGCTTTGTTCGACGAGGTCTATCGCTTTGCTATTTAATATAAACATATCGTCGTCACAGACCCATCCAATTTTTCTGTTCTTTGCGATGTGATACAAAAATTCGTCGGACTTGGTTGCGGCATAGAGGTTCAGGTACTTCTGCACTCGAGCGTTCGGGAACTGTGATTTTTTTAGTGTTCCTGAGCAGTCAAAAATAGTGGTGTCGACCCGGTCGCCAAGGTTCTTTTGCACAAGGTGATACCACACTGTCATCATCGGAGGCATGATGTTCATGGTAAATAGTGCAGGCTTCTCGCTTACAGGTAGGGATGTGCGATGTGCGTGGTATAGAGCCGTTGGTACCCCTGTTCGAAGCGCTCTAAGTACAGAGAATTTCTTGAAGGCGTACGGGACAATCTCAAAGTAGTTCACAGAGGTATAATAGGGTTAGCTCTGGGGTTAGGTATAGGTATTTGGTACACTATCTTTGCTATGCGACTTACTCTCTCTCTTATAGGATTCTCAGTCTTTCTGGCTGTAGTTATGCAAGTACCTCAATGGAGGCACATGCACCATGAGGATGCCCGTGGAGTACTTGTATCGCTTAATTCCGATGAATCTATTTATTTAGCACGTGTGCAAGAATCACTTTCGGACAGGCCAGAGCTTTCTGCAGAGGCATTTATGGGGCACGATTCAGTAGAGGGATCGCAATTTGCTCTTATAGAAAGGGTGTATGGAAATATGTTTCGACTTACTGGGTGGAATGCCTCAGAAGTGTTTCGTCTTATGGATAGCGTTGTTCCTGTCCTTCTTTTTCTTTCAATATTTTTCTTCTTACGGTTGTGTGGTTTTCGTAAAGACATTGCCTTTGGTGGCGCTGCACTATTTTGCCTAGTGCAACTGTATAATCTCAGTCGTCCTATTCACATGCGTGCAAGTTTCTTTCTCATGCTGTGGTCACTTATTGGCATTACTGCTGCATATCACAAGAAATGGTGGGGAGTTGCACTCGGAGGCGTGATGCTTGGGCTACTTGTTGCTGTCTATGTATGGAGCTTCATGTTTGCGTGGGCATTTTGGGGAGCGCTGTTTCTTATTGCACTGCTTCAGTTTTGGAGAAAGAAAGGATTAGAGTCATGGCATTTTCTTTTGCTGACAGGACTGGTTGGACTGGTTGCTGCAGTGCCTGCGGTCATCCAATACATGAATTTATTGTCCCATCCCTTGTACGAGTATGCGCAATTTCGTAGCGGGATTCATCCTTCTAGGATGCCCGAGTCTTTGGTGTATAGCGGACTCTTTTTGGTTATGCTTGTAGGTCTTGGTATGACATATCGTACGCATGCATCTACCCTAAAGCGCTTCACTCCAGTCCTTGCACTGGTCATTGCTGCCGTGGTCTACATGAACCAGCAGGTTGTGCATGGACAGACATTTAATTTTGTATCACATGGAATATTTTCATTGATGCTTGCAGCAGTATCGGTTGCGTTGTTAGGACTTATTTTTAGACCTAAGTGGTTACTTCTCAGTATCGCTGCAGCCGGCGTGTATATTGCCGCTATTTCATATGACGGTCGGTATCTTTTGAACCAGTGGAGTGTTGATGATAGTAGTTTGGCCGATCAGCATCTTTCAGAGTTATTTTCAGAGCTTGAAGGTATGAGGCGAACACGCATAATGACCGATCCACATACATCAGCGCTTATTGCTGGCTTTACCAAGCACGACGTCGTGTATTCCGTGTACCTGAAAAATGTTCTTCTTACACATAAAGAGATTGCACTCCGCTTCTGCCTCACTCAGCTTCCTCTAAGGCCAGAGCAACGACATATTGAAGACCAGCAGCATCTTATTTATCCAGACGCTGTGTCGGCCTTTAAGGGTAGTGTGCGAGAGGAGGAAGTCGCTTTGGTGCAGGCGGCTTGTACAGAGCTAGACCTAGAGCCTTCGCTGGGCCTAGGAGTATTTGAAGCCTCTCACATTGTATGGAATAAAGCAGAGCAGCCAGAGTGGAATATGCGGCGATTACGGACTAAGCTTAAGCTTGTTTCAGAGACGGACACGTGGGCTCTTTACCAAATTTCTGAATGAAGAAAGTTTTCGCCAATATCTTGCCGGACGTTCCATACGTTCCATTCCTGTACCCCAATCTTGGCGTACAAGAGCGAGACAGTATCCTCTTTTTAAACAATGCGTTTAAGGGGATGAAAACACCATTTGTTGAACTGGTATCGACCCCAGAGGAGGCAGACTACATTTTACTACCGCATAATTATTCTTCGTTAAAAGATCATATGCGATACATAAAAGAGCAGTCTGCCTTGGCAGTGAAGCATAATAAGAAGCTTATTATCTTTTGGCATGGTGATAGCGATGCTCCTGTGAACCTTTCAAATGTTATTGTTTTTCGGACATCTCAGTATGGGTACAACCAGCAAGTAAATGAAGTGATGATGCCTGCTTATGCAGAAGATTTACTGCAAGGGGAGTTGGTTCTTCGTAGCAAACGAGATGCAAAACCTGTTGTTGGTTTTTGTGGATGGGCAGATTATAAGAATGCAAAAAACCGTTTTGGAACGACTGTAAAAAATACTATTGTTGATGCAGTCAGAGTTTCTGGTAACCAGAATATTGGCGCCCGGAAAAAAGGGATAACGCTGCGCATGAAAGCGATTGAGCAGTTGAAGTATTCGGATAGAGTAGAAGAGAATTTTATCATTCGCAGTAGTTATTCTGGTAATAGTAAAACCATAAAAACAGACGTAGAGCAGACACGAAAAGAATACATTCAGAACATGCTCGATTCCGACTATGCATTGGTTGTGAAAGGGGATGGAAATTACAGCTATCGGTTCTACGAAGCTCTTAGCCTTGGGCGTATCCCCGTTCTTCTCGACACAGATTGCTTGCTACCACTTGAAGACGTTATCGACTATGACACGTGTGTGCTTCGTGTCGATTTTAAGAATCTTCCGGAACTCGGTGCCATAATAGCTGAGCATTATGAGAATCTCGTTCCAGCAGAGTTCGAGTCGATGCAACGTAAAGCACGCGCAGTATTTCAGGACTATCTCTCTATAGAGAGCTATTTCCGGTATATTAGCGAGAAGATCCTTTAAGGGACTTTATAGCCTGCGCTAAGCTTTTTGCATCACCTGTCTTACAAAGGTGTACCTCTTTACCATTGGTGAACTTCTCTTCGATTGCTCGATTATGTGCAGTGATCACTGGGATACCACAGCCGACTGCGTCATATACTTTGTGAGGAATAACGCGAGAGGCCTTGTCTGATGTTCCAAAAATTCCAAGAGCGATGTCTGCAGAGCGTAGGTACGACGGTAGTTCTGTAATCGGCATGAAGTCGAGGAGTGTGACATTTGAGAGTTCAAGTTTCTTCGTCAGTGCGTCCATCTCCGCAAACGTCTGCCCCCCACCAATAAGGGTGAAGTGGATATCTGGTTGGTCTTTGAGGATATGTGCGGCGTGCAAGATGTGCTCTATTCCTTGAAGCGGAATATAGCTACCGATAAATAGAACATTGTACGTATCATTTGGAAGCTTGCCTTCCTTTGGTCCAGGATAAAAAAGATCCGTACGCGTTCCTACGTATGCAACACGGATTTTCTTTGAAGAAAGAAAGAAGCGCGATGCAAAAAACTTCTTATGCGCTTCTGTGTCTATGAGTACCGTATCTGCAAGGTGGCAACTGATGACATCTGCAGCGAAGTAAAACCATGCAATAGGGTTTAACCACGAGACTTTCTTTCTATCTGATACGAGCGTGTCACTTATAGAGATGAACGCATCAAACAAAAGTTGCTGTCGTCGAAACCGTGTTAGTATCCA
>JABJGX010000036.1 GCA_018662075.1 Candidatus Peregrinibacteria bacterium
GACCGAAAGAACGGAGAAGAGAAAGCACCAGAAATGCACGAGATTTACGTTGACATCGGGGCTACCACTGCTGCAGAGGTGGAAGAGATGGGTATTCGTGTTGGTCACCCAGCTGTGTACACCGATACTGTTCAAGACATTGGGAAAGATTGCATCGCAGGACGTGCACTCGACAATCGCCTTGGTGGATACATCGTGTCACAGGTTCTGAAGAACTTATCTGAAAGTGGTAAGCAGCCAGCGTGGACAGTATACGCGGTGAACGCAGTACAAGAAGAGATCGGAGGATACGGAGCAAAGATGATCACACATCGTCTTATGCCAACAGCTGCTGTCGTCTTTGACGTGACACACTCAACAGACACACCAGGTATTCAGAAAGAAAAGCACAGTAAGCTCGAAATGCGAAAAGGGCCAACTGTGACACATGGTGCATGTAACCATCCAAATGTTGTGAAGCGTCTTCTCGATATCGCAGAGAAAGAAAAGATGAACATTCAACACGAGGCAACGTCTCGGTACAGTGGAACAGATACAGACCAGATCTACCACGTACAAGAGGGTATTCCTTCAGCACTCGTTTCAGTCCCACTTCGCTATATGCACTCGGTTGTCGAGATGGCAAACATTCAAGATATCGATGAAGCAGTAGTGCTTTTGACAAAGTTTGTAGAGTCACTGTCTGAAAGCGACGAGTTTGGTGTGAAACTGTAATAGAAAAATAGCCCAGCCAACACCGAAGTGTTGACCGGGAGGAGTTGCCTTGCAGAGCATCCATGCTATTTATCGTTTTCGTCGAGCAGGTCGTTCACCGTGCTGCTTGTTTCCAGCACCAATCGGTGAGCCGTAGTGGCGAACTGCGAATGCTTCGATTGAAACGAGATTCTTCGCAATTCTTTCGAGGAATTTTCGCGGGAGAATCTCGACGCAAGATACCTGTAGAAGAACGCCAACGCCCGTCCCCAGGTATGCATCTCGACTCATACACTCTTCGCATCCTCGTTTTGCTGCTTCTAACTGAAGTTTAGTCAGATCAAAGCGTCGCTCTTTTTGTTCAGCATAGTCCTCCGTAAGGAGGCGTAGTAATCCAGTATGTGCCAGAAGCAGAGCAAGCTCTTGCTTTCCAGCATTAATGGTTTGGTTCCGCAGCTGTCGAGGAGCGTGTGCTTTACCGTAACGTTCAACGTCTGTTTGGAGCCCAATACTTCTGAAAAACTCTCCAATGGAGAGGGGCTCGGGTTTAGTTTCTGTTGCTACCGTCGTTTTTGATGGCACAGGTTTTGTGAGTAACTGGTTCATGTTCTGCCTTCCGTGATTCAAAAAAGTGAAGTGTAAGTGAAATGGTTGTAACTCTGCAAAGAGGTATATTGACATGTATTTGTCTCAACATAACTCTTTGCAAAAATGATGATGTGAAAGATCTACCGGCCGCATTGTACGGATTTTGGCTTTGTGATCAAGAAAAAACCACCTATGCTACGAAGAGCACAGGCGGTTCTACTGGTGACCAAGTTTCCCTGCGAGGTCAGTCAGTGGTAATTACCGACAAGCGAGAATAAGATCTGCTCTGTGCTCCATGAGAAACAGAAGCTCTTCCCAGTAGAGCCAAACCTCTCCGCCAAGCATCAGGTTTCGAACTGACAAATCGGCTTCGGAGTTCTCGGTGATGAGTTCACCTCTCTTTGTGGTGAACTCCAAGGCTTCACCCTGAATGACAGCCGGTACGACGAATCTCTCGGTGCTTCCAGTGCATCGCCAATTGTGCAGACTACTAATGTAAGGTTCTCCTGTTGAGGAGTCGCACAAGGCAATGGCTGCCTCTTTCTGTCTTGGACGATTAATCAAGTGTTTGAGCTCTGGAATTTTTGCCAGAGCTTTATCAAATAGGCTTTTTGGTGGTGCAACAGTTGCAATTCCACCGTCACTGTTTGAATCAGAAGCATCTGTTTCTCTGGAACGTTGTTGATTCATTGGATGAATCCTTTCATACGTTTTAAATTTTCGAAGGTGTAAAAGTGCAGGGAATGTCGGCATATTACGGATTTTGGCTTCTAGATCAAGAGATTATGGAAAAATAAGCTTTATCTGCCCTTTTCCCTTGCTGTTTCCCCTGCTTTTCCATAAAATTTGCCGGAAATGTTTGCAATCGTAAATATCGCTGGCTTCCAAGAAAAAGTCTCTGAAGGGATGAAACTTATGGTTCCAACCCTAGATGCAGAGGAAGGAAAGACTGTATCTTTTGATAAAGTTCTTTTGCTTGTGAATTCTGATACCGACATAAAGATTGGAACTCCTATAGTCTCTGGTGTTTCTGTTGACGCAAAGGTATTGCTTCACGGACGTGGAGAAAAGATCCGCGTATTCAAGATGAAGCGTCGTAAGCGTTACCGTCGTACACAAGGTCACCGTCAGAACTTCACACAGATCGAAATCACAAAGATTAAGACCTCTGGTGCTACAAAGGCAGCTCCAGCAAAGAAAGAAGCAGTCGCTGCTTAATTACTGTCCATCTGCTCTCGCAGGTCTTGCATGGTTTTTAGTGTTACTGCAATGTTCTGAGACGACGCAATAGTTTCTGCTAGTCGTTCTTTCGCTTTAAATAAATGGTTTAGGTAGCTCTTACTGTGCTTCCGACCAAGAGTGGCAGGGGAGTTTTCGTCGAGGATACTGTGGTCGTTTATGTACTTGGCATTTTGGATACGGATATCAGTACCATCACTCATAAGTATTGTTCCGTGCCTGGCAATTCGCATAGGAAGAACGCAATCAAAC
>JABJGX010000021.1 GCA_018662075.1 Candidatus Peregrinibacteria bacterium
CAGGACCCGCAACGCCATTACCACTATCGATAACAATGTTCATACCATCTCCAATATCTGGGAAGAGTGCACAGACATGATTGAGGTACGGAGTAACTGCATCGATCTCTTCGACCATTCCCTCTCCAGTTAGCACATCTTCCTGTACTATTTTTTTGTACAACTTCTGTAAACTTCCTCCGCTATATGCATCGGCATTGCGCACTTGAAGCTTAATACCATTATCTTCTTTTGGATTGTGACTCGCGGTGATCTGTACTCCTCCATCAATCCCTTCATTGCAAATTGTAAAGTAGTTCACAGGACTTGGGGTCTGTCCGATGACTCGTACATGGCAACCGCTGGAGACGAGACCCTGAATGACAGCATCTTGGAACTTTGGACCATGCGTCCTAGCGTCTCTTCCGACAGCAATGACAGGATGCTCTTTTTGATAGAGATCTCTGACGGTAGACCCAAAGGCTTTTCCAATCCATAAACAAGCTTCTTCGGTAATCTGGGTATCTGCTTTTCCGCGTATGTCATACGCTCTGAAAATAAGGGGATCTAGGTTAGGCATACAGGTATTCTAACACGATTTATTTCTATATCTCTACGAATTTCCTATACTGATTGTATGAATATGTCCCAGATTGTTGGCATCCTTAATACCACCCCAGACTCCTATTTTGATGGCGGTCGCTATACCATCCTATATGACGCCCTACGTAGGGCAGGAGAGATGGTAGAGCAGGGGGTAGACATCATAGAGGTTGGTGGAGAATCGACAGGACCTGGCTCTAAAGAGGTCTCTGTAGAAGAGGAACTCGCACGTACAATTCCTATTATTAAGGCTTTACGGTCTGCTTTTCCAGACACTCAGTTGTCTATAGACACCTACAAGGCATCTGTTGCATCCGCTGCAGTAGGGGCTGGAGTAAGTATGGTAAATGACATCACTGCGGGAAGAGGGGACACGACGCTCTTTAGCGTTATCGCAAAGACAGATGCACAGATTGTCCTTATGTATGCCAAAGACTCTACACCTCGTACCACTATAGATACTGTCGAGTACAATGATGTTATTCGTACGGTTAAAGACTTCCTTGTCGGACGCGTCGAGGCTGCGGTCACTGCCGGAATAGATACAACTAGAATAGTTGTCGACCCAGGTATGGGGCATTTTGTCAGTGCTGATGCTGCCTATTCCTTCGAGATTATCCGAAGACTGGGAGAGCTCTGTACACTTGCACCTGTGTTTGTAAGCCCTTCCAGAAAGTCATTTTTGGCAGGACAACAAAACCTTGGTCCAGACGATAGGCTGCCTGCAACCATTGTTGCCTCTGTAGCGTGCGTCAATAACGGTGCACAGTATATTCGTACACACGATGTTCAAGATACGAGAAGAGCACTAGAGGCCAACGCGGCTATATCCCAGTGCCCTCAATAACGATACCGATTAGGCCAAAGACTATTGCCATAAGAACAAGACCACCGATAACACTAATGATAACCTTCTTGGCTTTTTCGTAACGGCTTTCATCTCCAATATTCACAATCATAATGAGTCCAGCAATAGCAATAACGACCACACCAATAAAGGAAACAAAGCCCAGGATAGTGAGAAGAATACGAACTGATGGATTGATAATACCAAATGGATCTCCGAGAGTAATGGCATCTGCTACAAAGAATTTAATAGTAATAAGCAGGATTCCCATAAGGACAGAGAGGACAGCTTTTTTGAATGCCCCAAGACCTTGCTCTCCGTTGTAGTCCACAAGGGCTTTAATCCCATAGGCAATAATCGTAATGATTGCGACAATGGCTGCAGGTGTTTCAAGGAAGGCGATGATACCAAATATTTGGAATCCAATACTTTGTGCGCCTCCGACAGGATCTGCTCCTCCATCGAAGTTGAATGCTTGCATGAAGCCAAGGGAAAATGCAGTAGCGAGGTTTATAAGAATGATTCCAACCAATGACATCGCAACAACTTTTCTTGCGTTAGCGATACGGCTTTCATCCTGAGCAACAACAGCAAGAATGCCAGAAATAACGATTACAAGGACAGCAATGGCATTCACAAAGGGTAGTGCGCTAACCGCTAGTGCCTCTGCAATTCCACCAAATGATCCAAAGCTTAACCCCGCAAGACTTCCAGCGACATACGTTCCACCTTCTCGACCGAAAAGTTGAGCGGTAGTATTTGTAGAGAGCGAAGCCGATAGGAGTGCAAGTGCATTCATGTTTAGAATGGAGCATCGTGAGTGATATTAATCAGAGCCAAAGACATAACAACAACAACCAGTACAATAAAGGCAGCAGTAAGTATTTTCTTTGCTTTCTCGGCATTCTGTTCGTTCACTGCAAAGACTAAGTATAGACCCGCAACAAACATGGCAATAACAGAAAATGCTCCAAGAATAGTTCCAATAAAGTTAGCAATTCCAACAGCCTGAAAGCCGATTGCCCCAGAGTCGCTGGTAGAGAATCCAAAGACGATCGGTTCTGCAAGTAGTACGATAGCGGCTCCTACAAGACCGTAGATAAATTGCTTTTTGGCCTTATCCGATTGCCCATCATCTTGTGAGGAGACCAGTCGGAACCCCTGATAGAAGATATTAAAGACAAGAGCAGAGTAGAGAATTGCCCTAAAGGCAACTATCACGCCAATGATAACACTATTCGTTGGAGCGGCATTCACCAGTACTCCTTGAATGGCAAAAGTATTGGCAAATGCAAAAGCTCCACCTGCAAGGATAGTACCAATAGCTGCGTACGCGTAAGAGGTATAGGATTCAGAAATAGTGCTATCGTTATCTGCTCCCATAATAAGCTTCATACCATAATAGGTAAGCATCGCAAACAAGACGCTTCCAAATGTTACTTTTGCTCCATTGATAAACATCGACAGTAGAGCATTACTTGTTCCTCCTCCTCCACATGGAAGAATAGAGCTATCCAAAGGGCATGGATCCACTCGTGCATATGCTTTGGTTACGAGGCCCATGAGGAAGAAAGATATAACGTGCATAAATCTATCTATTATAGCAAATATTGCATTGTTTTGCTATATCTTATGGGAATCCCTATAGTGTGCTCACTATGCAAAACACATCGTACAACCCAGTATCACGGCCTATTTCCCTCACACAGAGCACTGAATCTCAGGTTTACGGACTATTCGCCGTTGCAATGGGATTGACAGTATTCGGAGTTTATATTGGGATGCACTTTATAGAGAGCATTATGAGCTCTGGAATACACATTCTCTTCCTTGTGATAGAACTTGGAATTATCCTTACTGCACGAATGTGGATGGATAAAAGCCCTCTCAATTACCTATTATTTGGTGCATTTCCTATCTTTTCAGGCCTCATGGTAACCCCATTTATTCTGTCTGTTCTGACAGGGTATGCCAATGGTGGAACAATCCTTGTAAATGCACTGAGTGCAACAGGGTTCATGGCGGCATCTGCTGCAGTGTTTGCAAAGACAACAAAATGGAACCTCGGCGTTATGGGCAAAGCTTTGTTCTTCGCAGTTATCGGACTTATAGGATTTGGATTACTCCAGTTCTTTGTCCCAGCTTTAAGAACAACACAAATGGAATTGATGATCTCGGGTGCTGGAATTGTCGTCTTTGCACTCTTCACTGCATACGATGTTCAGCGTATAGCGAAGCTCGGAAAGGCTGGGGCAAACCCTTTCATGCTCGCAATCAGTTTGTATCTAGATATCTTCAATCTGTTCCTCTACATTTTGAGGTTCATGTTGATGCTCTCTGGGAACAGAAGATAAAACCTAAGACCAACCTTGTGCAATAAGACCAGCTGATGCTGCAGCAGTTTCTGCACGCTGCTTACTATTCCCTTGCCCTTCTGCAATCTTCTTATCACCAATAAATGCTGCACACGTGAATACCTTCTCGTGGTCAGGACCTTCTTCGCTTGTGACTTCGTAGTGCGGTGTTGTGCCATGTACTTCCTGTGAATTCTCTTGGAAGGCGCTCTTTTCATCGCGGTGCTTTCCAGCTGCCTGCAATGCTTGCAGTCTTGTGAGGATGAACTCTTTACAGAAGTCTTGGGCTTTATCAAAACCTTGGTCTAAGTAAATGGCTCCAATAAGTGCCTCTACACCATTGGCAAGTGTGGAATCTTTGTCGCGCCCTCCGCTTCGCTCTTCTCCTTTACTCATAAAGAGGTACTGTCCTAGCTGGATTTCGTTAGCGACTGATGAAAGATTCTCCCTGTTTACCAAAGCAGACCGAAGGTTTGTCATTTCACCCTCTGTCTTTTCACCAATACGAAACAAGTAGTCTGTAGCGACCAGCTCTAGGACTGCATCCCCTAAGAATTCGAATCGCTCGTTATGTCCACGAGAACGAGACTCCCGCACAGCGCTTCTATGTGTAAGGGCTGTAGCAAGTAGATCTTTGTCTTTGAAGACGTAACCAATGGTTTTTTCAAGGTTTACAAAACTTAGAGCAGTCATAGCCACAGTGTAGATGATGGGTACGGTGGATGGAACCTCTACTTTTAGGCTTTTGCAAGAGCGTTTAATACGCCATTCACAAACTTGCTCGTTTCGTCTGATCCATATTCTTTTGCAATTTCAATACATTCATTCATGACGACAGCTGGTGGCGCATCGTCTGCGTAAAGGAGTTCGAAGGCACCCATAATAAGTACAGGCCTAGCGATAGGATCCATACGGTCAAAAGACCACTCAGGGGCCTTAGATTCGATAACTTTCTTGAGCTCATCTGCCATAGAAATACTTCCTTCAAGAAGGGTAAGTGCAAACTCTTCGTCTGCATTACCAAGTTCTTTTATGTTCTTTTGTAGCGACTTAATATCGTCGATTTCTCTGTACTCTCGTTCAAAGAGTACTTGCATAACTGCAATACGAGAAAGATGGCGTTTGCGAGCCATCTCTAGGCTTTGACGCGAGTAATAGTCTTTGCAGTTTTACTCTTAGTGCTCTTTGACTCTGCTTTTACAGCATATGGAGAGTTAGCACGGTTCTCAAGACGGCGAATCTGCTTCTTTTGGTACTCGCTGTGCTGAGCACGTCCGGAGCTCTTGGCTCTGCGTTTCTTTGGTGTAGGTCTCTTAGCCATAATACAGGGTACTGTAAGGAGTAAAAATTAGCCCATCTTGATCTCGATATCCACACCTGATGGAAGTGAGAGACTTTGAAGGCTTTCGATAGTCTTGAATGTAGTTTCAGATAGGTCGATAAGACGTCGGTGTGTACGCATTTCGTACTGATCACGAGCATCTTTGTGCTTAAAGGTACTACTCTGAACCGTGAATTTCTTGATCTTTGTTGGAAGAGGCGTTGGTCCGTGGACAACAGCACCGCTACGTTCAGCTGTCTCTACGATCTTAGACGCTGCTTCATCGAGTACGATATGGTCAAAAGCACTCAAGCGAATGCGAATAGACTGGACCTTCTGGTCTTCTTTAGTATTTTTTTTACTACTATCTTGCGTAGCAGTTTCCGCTATATCCTTTGTAGAGGACTTCTTTGTAGCTTTAGAATCTTTGGGTGTCATAGCGGTTGAGGGGAAAGAGCAGGGGGGGGGTAATAAAGGTCGGGGGCGGATAACCACCCCCTAAGTGCAATTATTCAATGATCTTTGTAATAACTCCAGCTCCTACAGTACGTCCACCTTCACGGATAGCGAAGCGAGTACCTTCTTCAAGAGCGATAGGAGTACCAAGTGTAACCGTGAACTTTACGTTATCACCAGGCATAACCATCTCTACGTTCTCAGCGAGCTCAACTGTTCCTGTAACGTCAGTTGTTCGGATGTAGAACTGTGGCTTGTATCCTTTGAAGAATGGAGTGTGACGTCCACCTTCTTCTTTTGTCATGACGTATACCTCAGAGTCGAACTTTGTGTGAGGAGTGATAGATCCTGCCTTAGCAAGAACCTGTCCACGCTGGATTTCTTCACGCTCAATTCCACGAAGGAGAAGACCAACGTTGTCTCCAGCAAGACCTTCATCAAGAAGCTTGTGGAACATTTCAACACCAGTAACAACAACCTTACGTGTTTCACCTCCACCAACGAGCTCAACTTCATCATTAACGTTTACTTTACCCTGATCGATACGACCAGTAGCAACAGTACCACGTCCTTTGATAGAGAAGACATCTTCAACAGGCATAAGGAAAGCCTTATCTGTTTCACGTTCTGGCATTGGGATGTGCGTATCAAGAGCGTTTAGAAGCTCCTTTAGCTTTTCGATTTGTTCTGCATCACCTTCTGTAGCCTTCAAAGCAGAACCCATAATGATTGGAGTATCGTCTCCAGGGAATTCGTACTTAGTAAGGAGTTCACGTACCTCAACTTCTACGAGTTCGAGAAGCTCTGGGTCTGTGACCATATCAACCTTATTAAGGAATACTACGATGTATGGAACGTTCACTTGGCGAGCCAAGATGATGTGCTCACGAGTTTGTGGCATCGGTCCATCTGCAGCAGATACAACGAGGATAGCACCGTCCATTTGGGCAGCACCTGTAATCATGTTCTTAACGTAATCGGCGTGACCAGGACAGTCAACGTGCGCGTAGTGACGTGCCTCAGATTCGTACTCAACGTGTGAAGTAGAGATAGTAATTCCTCTTTCGCGCTCTTCTGGAGCGTTATCGATTTTAGAGAAATCCTTTTTTTCTCCCTCAGGGGAGAAGTTCATAGATAGTGCCGCAGTAAGAGTTGTCTTACCGTGGTCAACGTGTCCAATGGTACCAACGTTAACGTGGGGCTTTGTGCGGTCAAACTTCTGATCAGCCATGTTTAATTTTGGGAAAAGTTATCAAAATGTAGGATAGAGATTACCCTATCAGCCGCGAAAGTCTAGAGAGATTGCAGTCTTCCGTCAATATTCTCTTCAAGAAATCTCTGGTCTAATCATATATAAAGAGGGCGCAGGCCAATAAATGGGATATACTGATGCCATGAAGCAATCAGAACGATCACAGATTTTTGTCGAAGAGATCCACAAATGGTACCTCAGGCATAAGAGAGCTCTCCCATGGAGAGATTTAGCAATAAAAGATGACTCACAGCGCGCGTACCAGGTGCTGGTATCAGAAATTATGCTGCAGCAAACACAGGTAGAAAGGGTAAAGATTACGTATAAAAACTTTCTAGAGACATTTCCTACAATTCAGTCGCTTGCAAAAGCATCCAATGGGGAGGTTATTATGGCGTGGAGGGGAATGGGGTATAACAGTAGGGCACTAAGGCTCCGTGATGCTGCCATATCTGTTGTAAAAAATTACAACACCAATTTCCCAAAAGAGATGAAAGAACTACAGTCTCTGCCGGGTGTTGGGCACTACACAGCAGCAGCAATACGGAATTTTGCATTTAATCTACCAACAGCATGTTTAGATACGAATATTCGACGTATTTATCACAGAACATTCATTGGGCCAGAAAAAGCTGATGGTACGTGGAAAGAGCATGACCGTACGGTGCTTAAAATTGCAGAAAAGACATTGGAGCACGCTACTACATATGGTTTTACCGCAGCGGACTGGCATGCAGCCCTTATGGACTTTGGTTCATTGGTGTGTACGATGCGTAGTCCAAAGTGGGACATATGCCCGTTAACGAGTGCAGGCATTATGAAATCTGCCTATAAAAAACCTACCCCCAACCCCCAACCCCCAACCCCTAAGCGTGAGCCAGGCCGCATGGTAGGCAGTACCTATATACCTAATCGTATCTTTAGAGGAAAGTTCGTCGAAGAGCTTCGAAACGTTCCAGATGGCTTAAGTGTGACAGAAGTTGGTAGGCGTATTTGTATTGATTGGGATGAAGCAGAGCATGCCGAGTGGATAGAAGAGCTGGCAGAGAAGCTCAAAAAAGACCAGTTGATCCGAACATATAAAGGAAGGGTCTTACTGGCTCACTAGATTTCGTGTCATGCGCCTCTTATAAACGTATGCCAGTAGCCCAATAACACCAATCCCAAGAATTACTTGGGGGATTGAAACATCTGTACCTTCCTCAAAGACCTGTGTTGGAGGGGCTGGGTGTACTTCTGGTAGTGCAGTTGGAATAGTATCGAAAGTATCTTCCGTTGGCTCTGTAACGACTATTGCTTGTGAGGATGATCTTGTGTCTCCATTGGGAGCTACAGGTAGAGCAACTGTTCTTTCACTTGAAGATGCCTTTCGCACTGGTCGACGTACTGGAGATTGCACATCCACACTTGTTGATGTTGATGATTTGGAGGAAGAAACCTTTTGCGGCTGTTGAGCCTTCTGCACAAACTGTGCAAAGTCTTTTGCGGTATCTGCCTTCTGCTCCACTTGTTTTCTACGAGAAAGAAAGTATTCCAGCGGCTCTTTGCCTCCGATAAGTTCAATGGCATAGGCGATAGATTGTTCTTTTGTATTTGGAACAAAGAGAGAGTGTAAAAGAGGGCTGAAGTAGAGAATTTCTTTTTGGGCGTGAATAGTCAGCTTTGGGTCGTCGAGCATTGCAAGTGATTGTATTTCCCCGAGGTATGAGCAGTCAGGTCCAATGACAAACGGCAGAGCACCAGGGCTTTGCATAAAATGCGTCATCGTAAAAAAAGTTCTTTTTTCTTCTGTGCTCAGTGCAGTGAGTGTTGCACAGTCTGCTGTACGCATGTCGATTGCTGCAAGTCCAAGCGTGTCTGAAAGTCTAGCCAGGTTAGAATTGGCAGACGCAGAAAGCGGAACAAGAAGTATGACTAGTAGAAAATAAACACGCATAATAAAAAGAAGGGCACTTACAGTATAGCGCCCTCTTTGAATGCTGACTATTGTTCTGGGTTTGTCGATGGTGGCTCGGTAAACGAGACCGTGTCATCACTGACCTCTTTAAGCCTTTCACCAGCAGCATGGATACCTTCTTTTTCCATAGCCTTGAGGGCTTGCTCAAGTCTTGGAGAAGACTCCTCTGGCTTTATAATTGTTTGTGCTGGAATGTTGCCTGGCATACCCGCAGCACTCGGCTTCTTTTTACGAAGAATAAAGAAGAGGAACACTCCAAGCAATACTGCAGCACCTGCAATGTAGTATTTTGAATTTTTTAGTAGCTTCATAAATAGAGAGCCCTCTGCAGCAGGCTGTACGACTTCTGCTACTTCTTCTTCGAGCACTTCTTCTTCATTAATCTCAGGCAACTCTTCTTCGACTACCTCGGGTAACTCTTCTTCATCCTCAGGTTCAACAACCTCTGGCTCTTCTACCTCTTCTAGGTCGAATACCTCGAGAGGCTTTGTAGCAGGTTCTTCTATAGCATTTTGGTCTAACGTTTTTCCTGAGCGGAAGAATGTTGGTTGAGTTGTTTCTTCTGTTGCACCAAATGCATCAGGGTTGTCTGGAGCTTCATTTAACTGTGCTATCGGAGTGGGGAAGGATTCTCCTAAAATATTGCCATACTCAACATGTGGATTGTGTAGGATTTGAGCTTCTGTTGTAAGTGCATTGTTCACAGAGACACTACTGACAATAATTGCGCCAAGTGCGAATACTGCTGCATTGAATGTACAAAGTCGGTTGCTCATAGTTTTTATAAAAAAATCATATTATTATAGCAAAATACGCCATTTAATTCAATCAAATGACGTATTTCAGAATTCTACGTTGCGGGGCTACGTAGCCTGAGTCTCTATTCGTCGCTCGCGGATCACGTTTACTCTGATGACACCTGGGTAGGTGAGTTCATCTTCGATCTTCTTCGCGATGTCTTTCGAGAGCTTTTCTTGTGCAA
>JABJGX010000026.1 GCA_018662075.1 Candidatus Peregrinibacteria bacterium
GTTTACTTCTGTAAAAAAGCTATCGATTCCTTCTTGGTCAGGGAATTCATTAAGCGTCATATTAATATATATTATACTTTATTTTTAATATGTCAATACTTAAGAATTTGCCTCATACCACTCCATACTACGCCGAATTCCGTCTTCAAAGCTTGTTTTAGGGTTATATCCGAATGCCTTCTTCGCTTTAGAGATATCTGCAATTTTTCCTATAGAACTTATGCGAGCTCGTACTGCTGAAGAGAGAATGTTACTTGCTGGATCTGATTCTACAGTCTGTCCAGAGTATTACGCATTCAAAGTGCCTGATTGCGTAGCAATTTTCTGCTGTGTTTCTCCTAATATTGCAAGAAAGTCTAAGTTTTCACTAAAGAATGCATCTGCAGAACTTGCGTCTGATGCATTAGATTCTTCTTCTGGTGTGCCAGGATTTTGTGAGTTGGTGTTCATAATTATTGTCGTCCTTTTCTTCTTCTATTGACTACGAATTTCTTCTTCTTTCTATGGTCTGGTCGTTGTGGTGGAATGCGCTTCCGATTGGCCTTATGCTTTTGCACTGCAGCGATGTCAGGGAGTTCGGTTGGAGACATTGGTAATTTAGCCTCCTTAAGAACATCTTCTATTTCACCAGATGCAAATAGCGCTTCTATATTAGTCATTTCAATTGGTTCACCATGATACTTTTCATCTTTTGGTGATTCATTGGATGATTTTTCTGCATTCATATATATATATTACTATATATATTATTTATGTCAATATCTAAGAATTTGCCTCATAAACATCAATTGTAAGCAAAATCTTCTCAATGAAGAGGTTTATTCTTATTGCTGTAATTCACATACTCTACCCTCTCGCATAGAGTAGATTTCGTAGCCATCGTGCCGTTGTGTAAGCATGATGAAATTGATAAATGCTTGGGAGTACTGTTCACCTTCTGCTTTTGGTTGGTAGTACTCTTCTGACATTCTTGCCAAGAAAAATGCAGTAAGATGTTGGTCTTGTCTTAGTTTTAATTCTTTCTTCATTTCCTCGAATCCCTCTTTTCCAAGAGCTTTTAGTTTTCCATTCATAAGTACATTCAGTGCTTCTAATTCCCCTGCATATGCATCGAGCTCATCCTCTAAGAATGAGTATGGCTTTTGATGTTGTGCAAAAATTAATTGAAAATACTGCGCGTCGCCCATTTCTTTTCGACGGTTTCCAAAGTGACCGACATGTCGAAGTTCATGGTGAAAGATAAGGTTGTCAAAGTCATTAAATTGAGCATCCGAACGAAAGGCTATCATTTGATGTGTTGGAGCGAAGCCTGCGTAGAGCATGTGTCCCTGTGCAGTATTTTCTGGCATTGGTCCGTACGAAAAGTGTCGAGTATCCTTCAGGGATCCTAATGTCATTTCAGGGACAGAGATATTTTTTTGTGCTGCTAGCCTCTCTACAACTGCGCTGTTTTTCAGTGGATTATTTTCATTATTACGCATGATGTCAAAAGGCTCCTTGAGTGAATTATATCGTTCATCATTTGGAGAAAGTCTACTCATTATTTTTTCTTCAAATGTATAAAAATCCGCTTGGATTGATTCGATTTGTGATGCAAGTTTAATCTCGTTTCTTGTCTGAGGATCTAGTGATGAAGTAGGTTTTGCTGGCTTTGCGCTGAATAAATCACGCATAGCATCAGGGGAGCTGAAAAAAGAATCTGCAGCTTCTTGATCTCTTGCTGGCTCGGAGCTCTCTTGCATCCTTCGGATATATTCTTCAGGACTAAGAAATGGTTGATCTTCTGGTGTAGGGGTATTCATAGTTTGAACATTCTACAACTATTTATGCATATGTCAATATCTACGTATTTGCCTCATACCACTCCATACTACGTCGAATTCCTTCATCAAAGCTTACTTTAGGGTCGTATCCAAAGGCCTTCTTGGCCTTAGAGATATCTGCGATGTAATGCGTGACTTCACCGATTCTAGAAGAGGTAGCTTCAATGGTCGAGCTACTTCCAAGAAGCTCTATAACACTTTCGGCTAGCTTCATAATAGTTGTCCCTTCCCCAAACGCTAGGTTGTAGGTGTCGTTCTTAGCCTCTTCAAAGTGCTCGATAGCTTTTGCAATGCCTCCTACGCAGTCATCTATGTACGTGAAATCGAGACATTTGTCTTTGCCGAAGACGAGCATCTTCTCGTTGGCTTTTGCCTGGCGGTAGAAGAGTGGCACAACACGAATAGAATCGTCGTACATGCCGTAGACGTTACTAAAGCGGAAGATGATCGTTTCAATGTTGTAACAGCGCTTGTACGCTTCAAAAAGAGCCTCTCCGCCAATCTTACTTGCAGTGTATGGACTCTCGCATGTCATAAAGTGTGCTTTGTCTTCTGTATACTTCTCTCCTTCTGGGAGGTGAATGTTTCCGTAGGTTTCACGGGAAGAAGCGAACATCATTCTTTTAATACCGTTTGTTCGTGCGTGTTCCAATATGTTAAATGTGTCGATGAAGTTGTCCATTGCGCGGTCTGGGTTCTCAACAAGTTCGTAGACACGAGCATTTGCAGCAAGATGAATAATAAGGTCGACATCTGTTGGGAGTTTTCCAAATTCTTCCTTGTGTCGTAGGTCGATATCGATACGTAAGTCTTCTACTACCTGGTTCCACTTGCATGGTTCCCAGTCAGCACCAATAACTTCGTGACCCTGCTCCAAGAGCTTTTCACAGAGACGTGTGCCAATTGTGCCGCTGCTTCCAGTTACAAGAATACGCATACTGTTATAGTTTAACAATTCTTAGGGCATGGGGTAAGGGGTAAGGGGTAAGTATTACGGGATTTTTCCCCATATTCCTGCTACGCTATTCGTGATGCTTTCTCTTATATTGCCAACATTTAATGAGGCCAAGAACCTGCCAGAGCTTCTTCCAAAGCTTGAAGAGGTCTTGAAGGGTATTCCGCATGAAATCATCATTGTGGACGATGATAGCCCAGATGAGACCTGGAGGATTGCACAGGAGATCGGGCATGATATAGACGATATTCACGTTATCAGGCGGGTTGGACGTCGCGGGCTCAGCTCTGCGGTTATTGAAGGATTTCTGTCCGCGAAAGGAGAGGTTTTGGCTGTTATGGATGCAGACGGACAGCATGATATGAGCGTTTTGCCACGTATATACGAGTCTGTCATGCGTAAGAATGGAATGGTTATTGGGTCACGCTACATCGAAGGAGGAAGCGTTGGTGAGTGGGACGAGAGACGGCATTTGATGAGCAGGGTTGCAACGTCGCTTGCATTGAAAGTGTGCCGAGTAAAAGTAAAAGATCCGATGAGTGGATTTTTTGCCATTCGCAGAGAGCTCTTTCACAGTACGGCGAAGCAGTTAAACCCTAAAGGATTTAAGATCCTTCTCGACCTACTTGTGTGTGTCCCAAAAGAAACGCTCGTTGAAGAAATTCCGTTTACATTTTCTACAAGGTTACATGGAGAAAGCAAGCTTTCTCGTAGGGTGCAGATCGAGTTTTTGGAATACCTTTATGATGTGACGGTTGGTCGTTACATTCCACTGACATTTGTGAAGTACTGCATTGTCGGAGCGTTTGGTGTCGTGGTTCATGTGACTGCATACTTAGCATTTTCAGCATTGATCCGCGAAGGAGGAGACCTAACCGTTATGGGATTTGGTTTAGCAGTTATTGGAGCTACGGAGGTTGCCATCGTCTTTAACTTCTTGCTGAATAACGCGTGGACGTTTGCGCATGCAAGACTAAAAGGACTGTCTGCATTTATAGGATTTTTGAAATTTAACGGTGCGTGCTTGTTCGGGGCTCTAGCGAATTATGCTGTGAGTTCGTACTTGTTCACTTTGGCATGGCCAGAGTTATCTGCAGTGATCATTGGTGCATTTACCGGAGTCGTTTGGAATTACACGATGAGTAAAATGTTCGCATGGAAAGACTAAATCGTTATCAGTGGCACATCCTCTGGGTGGCGCAGAGCGTCATCGGAGTGGTGTTGTGTGTTCAGCTGTATGCTTTGTCTCCTTTGTATGCAGACTCTGCACTGCGGTCTCGTACGCAGGTTCTTTTGCAGGCAACTGCAGCGCGAGAAGGCTGGCTTCTGTCGGGTGTTTCCATACAGAGCATTACAGATGACACTATTCGAGTTATGTATCGGTCGTATAACAGGGGGAATGACAGTAGTGAATGCTTTGTTATTGATCAGAAATCTGGTTCCCTCACATTATGCAACGCCTCTTAATTATTGTCGGCCTTCAGGCGTATGCAGTGCTTTTAGCACTGTACCAAGGGCTTTCTTCTGTGCGTACAGATGAAGCAAAGTACTTGCTTGATATTCCGTATCCACATCCACCTCTTATGCGGAGTGTTATGGAGGCAACAGAGTTTTTAGAGTTCCAAGAAATGTTCTGGCGCGTACTACTTGCAACACTCCTGGTGCAGGCAGTGTGGCTGCTAGTTCGTATGAGTACTGGTTTCTCGCCTGAGCAGAGGCTTACTATTTGTGGTTTGTGGATTTTTGCTTCCTCTATTATTTTTCAATCAGGAACGATAATGATGGCACCTATTACAGCACTACAAGGACTGGTGTTTGTATGGCTATGGCTGAGTACAGAAGACCAGAAGTCGTATGCTGGATGGATTGCATTGTTCTGGCTGGCGTCACTCTTTACGGCGTATCAAGCAGTGTTATTCGGACCACTTGTACTCGCAATCTTTTGGCGCATGCGACTGCCGTTTGTTCAGACGATTCTTGCGGTGGGTGTTCCGATTGCTCTGATGATGCTATACATCGGTACAAACCCATTGGCAGCGGCGAGCTTTCTAAATGCTGGAGGACAGAATACGCACATGACTATGATCGATACTCTGCAGATGGTTCTTGGTTCTTGGTTAACGTCTGGGAGTGTGGTGCTGAGCATTGCGGGTGTCGTTGGAATTGTGCGTAGTAAGAATTACGCATTGCTCGGAAGTATTGCGTTGGTGTTTCTCTTTTTGATGA
>JABJGX010000020.1 GCA_018662075.1 Candidatus Peregrinibacteria bacterium
AAGAAGAACCCAGAGCCACACTGGATACAGTGGTTGTTGCCACCACTGTAAAAGAAAAGCAGTGCACAGAAATGAACCGAGAAATATATACTGAGGCATAGCGCCTCATATTATTTTGATGCATTCGCAACCGCTATCCACTCCTGCACACTGAGTGTTTGTGGTCGCCTTGTTTCGTCTATGCTTGCCGCCGAAAGAAGTTCTAAACCTTCAGGGAACGTTGCAAAACTATTGCGCAGCATTTTTCGTTTCATAGAGAATCCGATCTTCGCATACTTCATAACAAGGTCAATAGTTGCACCGTCTGTTAGTGGCTCTTTGAAGCATTCGATGTGAATAACTGCGGAGTCTACTTTTGGTGGTGGCAAAAAAGATGTTGGTGGAACGTTGCAGACCTTACTCGGTTCACCAAAAAGCTTCACGATGATGCTAAGTAGGCATTCACTTTTCTTGTCGCAAATTCTGTCGGCAACTTCTTTTTGAATAAGAAGTGTCATGCTTGTCGGTCGTACTTTTGACTCCATCATCGCGTGCCGTAAAAGAGGGGACGTAATGTGATACGGAATGTTCGCGATAATCTTGTAGGGCTCTTCGGGGAAATCTACTTTCAGTGCGTCGTTATTGATGATAGTGAGGATTGAGCTGTAACCCGTGAATTGTTTGAGGAGGGAGATCATTCGTTCGTCGATCTCTACTGCTGTAACTTTTCCTGCGTTATATAGAAGCTCTCTTGTGAGCACTCCGATTCCAGGACCTATTTCTACAATGTGGTCGTCCTCCTGGATATCGCCAGATGTTACGATCTCGTCGAGTACCATTTCATCGACAAGGAAGTGTTGACCGAGATCGGTATTAAGCCTCAGAAGGTTATCTGAGCAGTATTGCCGGACTTCTGTAGAGAGACGGGACATAGCTTTAGTATAGAGAAGTTTCGTTTGACTTTCCCTAATTTCGGCTTAGAATGCATTCGAAATGACCAATCAGACATTTACTTACGGCTTCTGGAACTTCGCATTTAGTGCGGGGTCAGTGCTGTAAACGTGTCTAACTAATTCAATCGTTTAAGTGCTCTCCCCAAGCGAAGGAGAGTTTTTTGTTTCTATTCAATTTCTTATTATGATTTCTAAGCCACATGTTGACCCAGACGTAATTGTAGTCCGTACAGTGGCTGATTTTATCGATATTGAATCGACAGAGTACGTAAACACGAGACGTCGTATAGTTGCTTTACTAGACTCCTCTGTACCGGATAATGCATTGCATATGCCGCACCTTGTACTGAGTTTGAATGGTAGCGAAATAGAAAGTCACGCTCCTGATGATTTCTTTGTAGCGGCGCATGGACTTTCTGTCAGTATCCACGATTTAAAATCTGCCATCTCTAGAGCAGAGGCATCTCTTATAACATTATGATCAATCAGACATTTTTTTACGGCTCTTGGCGCTTCACCTATAGTGTGGGGTCAGTGTTGTAAACGTGTCTAATTAATTCAATCGTTTAGCGCTCTCCCCAAGCGAAGGAGAGTTTTATTTATTATTCCAAAACATCCCATGAGAGAACATATTTCCCCCTTACCATCAGTAGAAGAAATAGCAGACCGTTACCCTGCAGATACAGAAGCTGTTCAGAGAAATCGTATGCTTATGAGTGCTGTACTCGATGGCACCGATCCGCGCATGCTTGTGCTTACTGGCCCTTGTTCAGCGTCCAATCCAGAGACTATTGCACGTTTGTCAGAGGATCTTGCCCGTTTTCAAGAGGAGGTTCGCGATAAAATAGTGCTCGGTCTTCGTGTATACATTCAAAAGCCTCGTACAGAACTTGGATGGCCTGGGTCTATCAATATGCCTGATCCAAATGGTCTCCCCGATCTTGTAAAGGGTACTCATCAATGTGCGCGAATGATGAGTGAAGCCTCTTCGCAAAATCCCATCGCAGACGAGATGCTCTTCACGCATAACAATGGACATTTTTCTCCGTACATTAGTTACACAGCGTTGGGCGCTCGTAGTGCAGAAGATGGAGAGCACAGGCACATAGCATCTGGTGAAAATATGCCGATCGGTATAAAGAATCCTCGTAGTGGAGACATAGATGATGCTGTCAGTGGCGTGGTGACTGTCCAAAATAGTCATGACCATGCTCATTACGGAAACTGGGTTCGTTCTTCAGGAAATCCTAACGCTCATGTCATTCTTCGTGGCGGGAAGAGGGGAACTAACTTTGGTCCAGATTCCATCTACGAGGCAAGTAAGCTTTTGCTGAAAAAAGAAGTGCAGAATCCTGCCATAGTTGTTGATGCGAGTCATGACAACTCTCGTAGTGGTAATGGTAAAGATCCTCGCTTACAGGAGTTTGTCTTGCATAGTGTTGCCCTTGGAAAGCATCTAGAATTAGAGGGGTATCAGCATGTCAGAGGGCTTATGCTGGAGCACAATATGAAGGAAGGAAATCAGAAAATTTCTTCTCATATGGACCCAGATGTTTCTATTACAGATCCCTGTATTAGCAATGAAAATATGAAACGAATGGTCCGGGAATTTGCTGAAAAGCTCTAATGGACGTGGTATTATGGAGCGCTATGCACTTGCTAGCGCTCCTCTTGGCCTTTATTCCCACTGCTTCTGCGTATCCACCAGAAGTACCGCTATTTGAGCAAACAGAGTTTCGAGAGGAATATGGGATGTTTCGCTGGTACCAAGGATGCTGGTTTCGCGTTCGTCATAATTATGCCTATATCATCTGCTCTCCAGACGGTGGTCCGGTAGACAGGGTTCCGTTGAGTGCTATCCCCGAACTTATTGAATCGGGTTTACTTCCTGCAGACTCTATGACTGGTAGGCTGGTAGACAGATTATTTGGTAGAACAACTTCTCGTACTCCATCGAACTTCAGGCTGAGTGCAGGTAGAACCACTGCAGCACCTGGTGATGGAACACGTCTTTCAGATTTATTTGGACGAGGGACGTCTGGCTTTAATGGCTTCTCTGGTTTTGATGGACTGAACTCATTTGGCTCTGGACTCTTTCAATTTGATGGAATCGGAAGTTTTAACGGTGTTAATTTCAATGGTTCTAGCTTTGGAAGTAATGGAGGAAGTGGAGAGGGGGATGTAACTGCGGGTGGTAATGGTGAAGGTCCACTTGGGCGGCCACTTGGCTTTGGCTGTAGCGATATTAATGACAGTCAGGATGGAGGCATGCTTGGACCTATTCCTTGTACGTCATATCCAGGAGTGTTTGGACCTGTTCCACGGTACTAATATGGTATAATTACCGCGTTATGAATCACGTCTTTATTCTTATCGGCCTTCTTGTTCCAAGTCTGACATTTGCCTTGGACTACGATACATCGACGTTGCCGTATACAGATGTACCAAGTGATCATCGAACGCAAGTGTCGCTTAGTACCCTGACAGAGCTTGGTATTGTTCGTGGAAATCCAGACGGTACTTTTTTGCCGAACACGCCTATTAATAGAGCGGAGTTTATGAAGATTGCGATGGGACTTCTTCCACCGGTAACTGTGCAGGGGAGCTTGCGCTGTTTCCCCGATGTTGATCCGAACATTTGGTTCGCAGCCCCCGTGTGTAGAGCAAAAACTCTTGGGATTGTAAGAGGGAATGCGATAGCTGATGTGGATTCGAGTTTGTGGGAATTTGAGCCTATACGCTCAGTAAAATATGAAGAGGCGCTTAAGATTCTTTCCAATATTTACAATCTTCCATCGGTGCAAGATGATGACGCCGATTGGTATCAGAAGTATGTGCGTACTGCGAAAAGCATTGGTCTAGAACTTGATGATTCCGCTCCAGGATCTGCATTGACCCGTGGCCAAATGGCGCGACTTGTTGTTGCATATATGGCTTATTCTAAAGGAGAACTTGAAGATCTTCGTTATGCAGAATCTCACCCGGATATTCCTGTTCGAGTAGTGTTTGATCCACCATCTTCATCTTCGGTCAGCTCTGTTTCATCTTCTGCCTCATCTATGTATTCATCAGTTGAGTACGATCCATACATGAGCGATGTCACAAGTACTGATTCTGTATTGATCCTTGGAAAAGTAACCCACGTACTAGGTAGTGCAGAGTTCTTCCCGAATGCAGAGGGAATCATTGCACATAAGTTTATTATCGATTTAGTCGCTGCAAACTCTTCTATTAGTGTGCTGAATATTTATGATCATGATGGCATTTTGATTGGAAGAGCATCAGTAGACACTTCAGTGGCTGGCAACACTCGGTATGTTGTGAATGTAAAAAACAAAAATATTGTCTTAGAGCGTCGCGAGCCATATAGCATTTATGTTCGTGCAGTTTTGAAAGACCAAGATGCAGGAGGGGTAAGTGGTGGGTCTCTACAAATAGATCAGATCGGAGTGCATGGCGTAGGGTATTGGAGCTCCAATGACTACACGGTTTTTACCGATGGCAGTGATACGTTTGCTGCATCTACCACTGCTCAGTCTGGTGTGACAGGTATTTCTAATGCAGGAGCTGCAAACGAGTCTTTGTTCAGTGCAAACAATACCGAGATCGGTGCTTTTTACTTTGAGGGGGTTACCGGTAACAATTCTGCACAGGTAAAACTCATGTCTATTATTTTTCAAATAGAGCAGTTTGGCGCTGTCTCACTTTCAGATGCTTTTATGAAGGTTGATGGTAGCTCCGAGCGATTGTCGTGTTCTATTAGTAGTGACGAGATTACATGTAGCAGCATGCCAGATAGCTTTGGACGTCTAGACGATGGGCCACGGACACTGCGCATTTTTGCAGATGTATCTGTTCCGGATGATTCGCAAAAAGCTGCTCTTCGTTTAACGATTAACGACCCAGGGACTATTAGTAGCGCAGGGTCAATTACGTGGTCGGATGGAGCGACAACATTTACATGGATTGATATTAATATCACTCCGCTTGCACGAGGCACGTATTATTCTAGATAAGCTTCAGAGGCGCGATGCTCATTGCGAGTGTTTTTTTCTGTCCGTTATCAAAAGAGATTTCAACAAGGTCTCCACGGATAGCTTTTACCGTCCCTTTTCCAAATGTTTTATGTGATACCCGACACCCCTCGGTTAGTTCGACTTCTTGGTTAAAGTCGTTTGAATAGTCTATGTCTTGGTTGAACTCAACTTTCAGGTTATCTCCGTGGCTACTTTGATGCGTACCGGTGCCAATGGCATCTGCACCTCTTTTACTGGCATGCGCAAAGGCGCTCAGTACGTTGTCTGTACGCCTCTCGACACAGCTTTCTGGAATGTCTTCTAAGAAGCGACTAGGAGCATTCGCCTGTGTCTGACCCCAGAGCATACGAGATCCTGCGTGCATCAGTTGTAGGTACGTTCTGGCTCTAGTCATTCCGACATACATAATACGGCGCTCTTCTTCTAGCTGCTCTCTATCGAATGCACAGTTAGCATGAGGGAAGATTCCTTCTTCACACCCAGCGACAATCACATGCTTAAACTCTAGTCCTTTACACAGGTGAAGTGTCATAAGCGTCAGTGCTTCACTGTCGTCTTGGAGCTTATCCACTTCAGATACGAGGGCAACTTCTTCCAGGAAACTTGTCAGGCTACTTAGTGGTTCTAACGAGTCGTACTTGTGCATAACGCTTTTGAGTTCTTGGACGTTTTCCCACCGTGCTTCTCCTTCTTCACTGTCATCGCGTAGCCAATGTTCTATGTCTATTGCATGCATAAGGTGTCCCATAAGTTCTGATACTACTTCTGTTTTTGCTTTCTCTTGGTACCTTATAATAAGGTCTACAAATTTTGCGATACGCTCTTTTGTTGGTCCGTTGATGTCTGGGATGAAGTCGATCTGTTGCATAGTGTCCCAGATAGAGATGTCGTTTGCTACGCTATAGACTTGCAGTCTACCAATGGTTGTAAGCCCGATCTTTCGTGATGGAACATTGATAATACGAAGCAACGCAACACTGTCATTTGGGTTTAAAATTGCATGAAGGTATCCGAGCATGTCTTTGACTTCGCGCCTTGAGTAGAACTTCATGCCGCCAACAATGCGGTAGGGGATTCCTCTGCGCAGACAAGATTCTTCAAATAGACGTGACTGTGCATTGGTGCGGTAGAGAATAACCTGCTCGCTAAGCTTTACCCCCTTGGCCATCACTGCTTCCACTGCACGAATGGCTTCGACTGCTTCTTTCTTTTCGTCAGCAACTTCTTGCACGATAACCTTCGGGCCTTCTTTGCGCTCAGTCCACATTTTCTTTTCTGGCCTTCCTGGGTTTTCAGAAATGACACAGTCTGCCGCATCGAGGATGATTTGTGTTGACCGGTAGTTTTGTTCCAGCTTGATGTGGGCTGCTTCTTTGTACTCTTTTTCAAACTCGAGGATGTTCCTAATGTCTGCTCCACGGAATGCGTAGATAGACTGGTCTGGGTCTCCGATGACACAGAGGTTTCCAAATTTCTTTGCAAGCAATGTTATGAACAAATATTGCACATGGTTTGTATCTTGGTACTCATCAACGTGCAGGTATTTCCATGTGTTCTGATATTTTTCGAGCACCTCAGGAACTTCGGTAAAGAGGCGAACGGTCTCGAGTAGGATATCGTCGAAGTCTAGCGCATTGGCTTCAAATAGCGCTTTTTGATACTTTTTGTACGCAGTCACGGTGTGCTGCATGCGCGCTGTTGTCGCCTGAACCTCTGCTTTCGCGGGGCTAAGTGCTTCGCTCTTAAACCGACTGATGTATCCAAGAGCAGCTTTTGGCTTGAGCTCTTCATCGTCTATTCCCATTTCTTTGAGGATCATTTTCATCAGGCGCTGCTGGTCGTCCATATCGTAAATAACGTAACTACGGTCTCGGCCTATTTTGTCGATGTCCCGCCTGAGAATACGA
>JABJGX010000056.1 GCA_018662075.1 Candidatus Peregrinibacteria bacterium
GCAACGGAGCCAGTATTCAACATCGAGGAACTGCACCATGTGTTCATCAAAAGGGCCTACTTCGTCTAGTACAGACTTTCTAAGGACGACAAATGGCGGCTCTCCTATTAGGTTTGGGTGCATATTTCGTTCTAGCCACATGGTGAGAAATTCTTCTTTACTCCACATTCCTGGGCGAAGGACCTTTGCTTTCACCTTGTCTAGATTGTGATATCCATCTTTTGTCCATAGATCATCGTCATGTTGGTATCGGTGGTTTATAGAGACAAAACCCACACTGTGATGCTTTCCAAGGATACTAAGAGCCGTCTCGAGGTAGGTAGGCTCCCATATATCATCCTGAAAGAGAAAAGCACTTATAGGGGACGCTGCAAAGCTCACACACCTATTCCAGTTTCCTCCGATACCAAGACACTTTTCGTTTTTGTGAAACTGAAAGCGTTCATCGACCAGGTACTCCATCACAATAGCGTGCGTGTCGACATCTGTTGGCTCATCGCAGATAATACACTCCCAATCTGTCTCTGTTTGGGCAAGAAGGCCCTCTAAGGTTTCTGTTAAATGCAGACTATTTGGTTTGTAAGTCGGAATGAGAACGGAAATTCGGGGCACGGGACAAGGGGTAAGTATTATGGGTAAATGCTGGTGATTTTTCCCTTACCCCTTAATACTAATCCCATAGCCCTGTATATGCGAATTGATATCATCACACTTTTTCCCGGCATGTTCCAAGGACCACTAACAGAGTCCATTATTGGTCGTGCACGAGACGCGAATCTTTTGGATATCCATGCACACGATATCCGTGATTGGGGACTTGGAAATTATAAGCAAACAGATGACGAGCCATACGGAGGAGGAGCGGGTATGGTCATGCGTGTCGACGTTATAGTTCCTGCTATCGAAGATGTCATGGCGATGGATGAGCGCAAGGCACATCGTGTGTATCTTTCTGCACGAGGGGAGACACTGAAGCAGGAAAAGGTAGAGACACTTGCAGAGAGTACGTCACGACTTATTCTTCTTTGCGGACATTACGAAGGGATAGACCAACGTATTGTTGAAGGAGGATGGATAGATGAAGAGATCTCAATTGGAAACTATGTACTAACAGGAGGAGAGCTTCCAGCGATGGTACTTATCGATAGTGTTGCGCGTCATATTCCAGGTGTACTTGGTAAAGAGATTTCTGCACATGAAGAGAGTCACAGTGCAGAGCTTGATCGTAAAAAAGAATATCCGCACTACACACGACCTGATACTTTTCGTGATATCAAAGTGCCAGACATATTACTCTCTGGTCATCATGCAGAAATAGAAAAGTGGAGACGACAAAACCTTTCGTAAGTATGATTACTCATCTTAAAGACGAATTCCGGCAAAAGGGAACGGTGCAGTTTTATGTACGTGTTCGCAGTGGAATGGCTAAAACTGCTGTGCAAAGCATTATGGACGACGACAGTGTGAAGGTGCACGTTGCAGCCATTGCAGAGAATGGCAAAGCTAATGCAGAGCTTAAACGTTATTTAGCAGAGGAGTTTGGTGTGACAAAAGAGAACATCAAAATGCTTTCTGGGGCTAGTAACAGAGTGAAGTTGATACGGGTTACTTCTTCTTAAAGATTTTCTTCAATCATTCCTCTAAGGTCTGCGTAGTAGGGAAGGCCGACAGTTTTAACGCCATTTAAGAAGAAGGTGGGTACTAGGGTGACGTCGAAACTTCGTGCGAGAGACTTTTGCCTTTCGACAGTGCGGAGTGTGTCTGGACTGTCGAGGCACTGCCCAAACAGTTCGGTGTCGAGGTCTAGGCTTGCAGCGAGTGCCAGTTGTGCTTCTCTGTCGTTTGCACCAACTTTAAACAGTAGTTCGTGCATTGGAATTCCTTTTCCCTGGGTGGCAGCACAGAGCAGGCTCATTGCTGCATTTTCACTGTGCACGTATTTGCGCAATGGAAGGATGCCAATTTGCAGTCGTACTTTTCCTTGCTCTACGAAGTCTCTGTGGAGTAATGGGAAGTGTTCTGCATAAAAATTTTTGCAATACCTGCAGTGATGCTCGGTAAACATTATGAGGACTACTGGGGCTTCTCGGTCACCAATTTCAATAAGGCCTGTCGGTAGAAGTCGTTCGACAATAGTGATTTCTTTTGTTTGTTCAATTTCCGATGCAGGCTCTTCACCAATTTCTTCTGCTTGTGTCTCTGGTTCTACAATCTCTTGCGGCGCATCTACTGGCACACACCCTATACAGAGCAGGCTTGCTGTTGCCAAAAAGTAAGATGTTGCATTTTTCATACCTGAATAGTGATCTAGCACTGTGAAGATTGCAAGAAAATAGGTGTAGGGGGTTGGGTTAGGGGGTAGGGCTCAGGTAAGATTATTCTATGAATCGTGTATATATTTTGGGGGTTCCTATTGATGCAGTGACAATGCACGAGGCATTGGCACGTGCTGTTGCTATGCTTGCAGATGGGGGCAAGTATCATATTGCAACTCCTAACAATGAGATACTCCTTAAAGCTCAGAAGAACTCTGCATTGAAATCAGTGCTTCAGACAACTGCATTAAACATTCCAGATTCTGTGGGGCTACTGTGGGCTGCAAAGAGGAAAGGCCAACCTCTGTCAGAGCGTGTAACTGGAGTAGATTTTACAGAGAAGCTTTGTCGAAAACTGACGAAGGATCAGCCTGTATTCTTTCTTGGGGGATATAAAGGAACAGGAAAGAAGGCAGCAGAAGCTCTTCAGAAGATGAATCCACACTTGGTTATTGCAGGTGTATATGAGGGGTCACCATCTGAAAAAGATGCGCCTGAGATTATCAAAAGAATAAATGATTCAGGGGCAATGCTTCTGCTGGTTGCATACGGTGCACCGGCACAGGAGTTGTGGATCAATCAGCATGTCATGAATTTGGTTTCTATTAGAGTAGCAATTGGCATTGGAGGGACGTTCGATTTTTTGTCTGGTCGCATTAAAAGAGCTCCAAAACTTATGCGTAGTGTTGGACTTGAATGGTTTTGGAGGCTACTGCAACAGCCCACTCGCATAGTGCGTATGTGGAATGCGGTTATTATATTTCCAGTGAAGGTTTTACGGTCGAAGTGATTCGACACTTGAAACAAACCATTCTTCTTCTCCCATTTTAAGGATAACAAGCTTTGGTCCATCCTTTGTTTCTGCAAGGTAATGTCTTTCTTCTTCTAATTCTCGGAGTATGGTTGTTTTTCCTATCTTTTCATCTGGAAGTAGAAGGTAGATTGCGATATCTGGTTTATCTGTAAGAGCACCTGTTAGATTCTTTGTTGCACGACCAATGCCTGCTGCTCCTCCTACGACGATTAGGCTTGCCATGACACCCCAAGTGACAGTGTGCAAGAAGCGCCGACGAGATAGTCTTTTGATGTCCATCAGGCTTGAAGTATAGCAAAATTTGGATAGAAGAAGAAATAAAGGTAACCTTCTGTCCATGGGAACACTTATTGCTATCAGACACGGCCAATCTCAATGGAACTTAGAAAA
>JABJGX010000049.1 GCA_018662075.1 Candidatus Peregrinibacteria bacterium
GTGTCGAATTTGAAGACACAGATCGGGAGGTTTTGATCCATGCAGAGACTAAATGCTGCTTGGTCCATGACATTTAAATGTTGCGAGATACAGTCTTGATACGAGATCTCTTCATACTTTACTGCGTCGTCGTGCTTGTTTGGGTCTTTGTCGTAGACACCGTCTACATTTGTCGCTTTAAGAAGAACATCACACTGAAGTTCTGATGCCCTGAGTGCAGCTGCTGAGTCTGTGGTGAAGTATGGGTTTCCTGTTCCTCCTGCACAGATAATAACTCTCCCCTTCTCCAAGTGCCTCATTGCACGACGTCTAATGTATGGCTCTGCAAGCTGTGGAACATTGATTGCGCTACATACTCGTGTGTCTTGGCCGATTGATTCTAGTGCTGACTGTAACCCAACTGCATTCATGATTGTTGCAAGCATTCCGATAGCATCGCTCGACGTTCGTTCTATTCCGCTGTCTTGGGTGTCTCTGAACCGCCAGATGTTTCCTCCTCCAACAACGACAACCACCTCTGCACCTGTATCTGCAACTTCTTTGATGCTTTTTGCAACTTCTGTAAGGCTATCGTGATTTAAACCAAAGCCGCCTTCCCGAGCAAAGAGCTCTCCTGAAAGCTTCACCATGAATCTTTTATTTTTCATCCACGAAATTGTACCGTATTTTGCCATTTACGCAAGGGTTCGTTTGGTACTAGAATTGTGTTATAATAAGGGAAATATACAAATATCCAGAATGCCCTGATAGCTCAGCTGGATAGAGCAACAGCCTTCTAAGCTGTAGGTCGCTGGTTCGAGTCCAGCTCAGGGTACCATTCGTCATTACATTCCTCATGGCAAGCCAAAAGGTTCGAGCTTGTTTACTTTTTCACGACCCTCATTGCACTTGCCTGAGCAGTTGGCATAACGAGCATGTATTCGACGTTCATACGAGCGGGGCTCTGTAGGCAGAACAGAACTGAGTTTGCGATGTCTTCTGGAGTTAGTGGTTCATACCCCTGATACGTTGCTTTTGCTTTTTCCACATCGCCTTTGAACCGAACATCTGAGAATGCAGTTTCAACAGCACCTGGGGCAATGTCTGTCACGCGAACTCCTGTACCGGCCAAGTCTATACGGAGCGATTTACTGACCATTTTGACAAAGGCTTTACTTGCACTGTACACAGACCCACCTTCGTATGCCTCTACTCCAGCAATAGAACTGATGTTTACGATGTGTCCTTTATTTTTAATAATAAAAGGGACTGCCTGGTGTGCGACTTTGAGAAATCCTGTGATATTGGTATCTATCATTTTTTGAAAGTCTTCCCATTTATAATCTTCAAAACTCGCCTTCTCCTGAGCAAGGCCTGCATTGTTAATCAGCGACGTAATCTCTTTATCCTCTAGGTCGGCAAAAACAGCTTCAACTTGCTTGTGATCTGTGACATCCATTGCTTTCACAATAACTTCGACAGAGTACTGTGCTTCGAGCTCTTCCTTTAGCGCATTGAGCTTCTCTTCACGTCTAGCAGTAAGTACGAGATTCATCCCCTGCTCTGCGCATTTACGTGCACACGACTCCCCTATTCCACTACTTGCGCCTGTAATAAATACGTATCCAGTACTCATAAAGAGTATTGAGTATGCAAGAACACTGTAGATTTTACAATCCTATACTTTCTTTCGCTTTCGCCTCATCCACCCAAGCCCTCCTGCGATTCCAGTAATTACCACTCCGACCATTCCAGGTCCTGTTTCACCTGCTGGTGCATTTCGCACAATTGTAGGTGTTACTTGTGCATATGGGTAATATCCGTAGCCGTACTGTGTTGGAGCCTGAGGAAGTGGTTGCTGAGTAGGCTGTGGAATAGGAAGGGAATCAGGTGCATTCGGAGCAGATGGTTTTACTACCTCTACAACGCCTGCATGCTTCTTCTTCATCTCATTAATCTCTTTACAGAGCTCTCCGTAAATCACCTGCCCTGGCTGCATGCTGTTGTAGATATCTTGTGCTAGTTGAATGTTTTTAACGATTGGAATCTTCTGACGTACTGCAGCACTTCGGATTGCATCTGCCTTGTGCGATTTTCCTTTCATTACAAGTCTTGAACAAGGATTATTCCCTTGTACAAACTTCAGAGCATTTGCATAGTCCGTTGGGTTTACGACAACAACATCTGCATCTAGTACAAGAGTGTTCACCGACGCAACAAGAGGATTAACCACCTGCTGGCATGTTCCGTCTACAAATTCTGTCCCATCTTCGCATTCTACTACAGCAATAGCGATTTCCGAGTTCTGGCAATACCGAGTACAACCATCATCTGGGTTCAGGTTACCATCGTCACACTGCTCCCCTGCTTCAACGATTCTATTTCCGCAGACAATTCGTTTCATTGTGCTCTTACACAAAGAGGTGCATTGCAATCCCCCATCACACTCTTCGCCACTATCTTGAACACCATCACCACAACGAGGTAACTGACAGTTCGTTCTACATGAGTCTGAATAGATGTCAGAATTTCTACTTCCACTATCGCATCGTTCGTTTCCTTCAATAATTCCGTTACCACACTGAGCGGAAGGATTGCTTGGTGCTGATGGTTTTAGTGGCTCTTCATCCTTTTTCTCTTCTGCAATTGGGTCCTTCACAGGGCTTGCTGGTTTTGGATTAGACGTAGATGTGGATGGAATTATATTTGAAGTTATACTCTTGCATGAATTAGAACACGAAGTGCTCTTTGCACCATGGTAATCACAGGTATTTCCCGTGCCACACTCTGTATCTAACCGACAGATCTTTGAAGAGTCGTTACTACAGATGCTCCCATTGTCACAATCCTCATCGTCAGCGGTGCCATCCCTATTATCGGCGCCACGACTCTGAACATTTCCATCACCACAGAATTCTGTCTTACAGGTATCGCTACATCCGTCGCCAGACTCTGCGCTTGGAGTTCCACCCCCACTTTTACATGTGTCTGCAGATGTCTTATCTGTCCAGAATGACCCATCAAATGTACCTCCATTACAGACGCCTCCTGCATCACACTCTTCACCAGACTCCACCGTCCCATTTCCACAGATGGGAGAAGTAGACTGAGATGGTGATGATGCCCCTCCTCCTGATCCACATACTGGCAAGAATGTTCTTTGGCAACCACCAGAGTACGTCCCTTGAGCACTTACTGTTGGTGCTGTACAGGTTGTACCACACGTTGCTACTTCATATGTGGTAACTCCGTTTGAAGTACCAAGAGCAGTCGGTTCACAATCTTCCCCAGTGTGAGGGCTAATAACTCCATCACCACAGAACAGGGTCTTACAAGAGTATGAGCATGTTCCCATTCCATTGAAACGAGTTCCCTCATCGCACTCTTCATCTTTATCGTAGTCTACGATACCATTTCCGCATCCATCTGGTGGCTCCTCCCTTGTATGGTACGATGCATTTCCTGATGCAGAGGAAAGATTTCCTCCTCCACCTCCACCTGCAGAGCGTAGCAAACAGTTCGATAGACAACTTAAAGAGTTTGGCGGTTCACATTGCTCTTCGCCCTCGATAACAGAGTCTCCACATACAGCGAACTGACAGTCATTTGGACAAGAGTCATCATTGTTACTATTTCCATCATCACACTCCTCACCCGTATTGATGACTCCATCCTGACATTCACCCAAGAACAACCAATTCGTATTATTCCCACTATCGACGCACCCCGCAGTACACGCAAGCGTTGCTCCACTGAATGCATTGTTATCTTTTACATTAAGGTACTCTAAGAGCGTAGCACCTGAACTTTCTGTTATAAGTAATGCTCTACTTCCTGTATGTGATACACGGAGTGAGATAAATTCACTCACAGCACCTTGCAATGTCAGAGCACCAGAGACTGTTTGTTGAGTGTTTGATTCAAATGTAATAGTTTTTTCTACTGTCGTTGTTGCAGCGAGCTGGTTAAAGGCTGTTGACCCTCGAATAGTCTGCGCGGATGCTCCATCCAATGTCACTGTTCCGCTATTTGTTCGTAGTTCTCCATAGATGTTTGCGTCTCCTGTAACATTAATTGCATAACTCCCACTCATATCCAGTACTGACCCATAAATTCCAAGGTCTCCATTGATATCTAGGTTTGATCCCAATATGTATGTTCCAGAACCTGACGCTTTAGCACCAGTTGCAAGAGTCGCTAGTTCACTGCCAGACATAATTCTATTGTAGATTCTAAAGTTATCAATAGTTCCAATGAATGGACCTGTGCCGTTGTCATCTGCTCCAATAATAAAGTTCTGTGTTGTAGTATACGTTGCAGAACCTACCGACATAGAGCCTGCTTTTGAAGCGACATCTATTGCACCATCAAGGAAGATATTGCTTTCGTCGCTATCAAAGGGATTCCACGTCACGCCAAAGTGATGCCAGTTTGCATCTGTCACTGTTGATGTTGATGTAATGGTGTATGTATTCGAGCCGTCTGCCACTTCGAATAATAGGCTATCAGAGGCGTCATCAATGTAGAGCTGATATCCAGCATTAGTAGAGCCTGATGCACTCTTTTTAGAAAAGATAACGTCTTCTGTTGTAGAAGACTTTCTCCTAAACCACCCTGTAAATGTTTTTTTAATTGTATTTGAGATGTCATATGCATCCCCAAAGTCTACGAAGTCATCTGTTCCGTCAAACTCTAGAGCATGTGCATTGTAGAACGCTGTTGTCCCAGTATTTGTTGTTACCCATGCAGCTCCATTTGTCAGCGTACCTCCGGTGCCAGTATTAAATGTACTACCAGATGCATTAAGCCCTACTCCTTCATCAAACCTAAAGTATGCTTCGAGACCATTATCAATATACAAGTTTCCAAGAGTTGTAGATTTTACATTCAAGATTTCTCCTGAGTCTACAGATGTTAGTGTCATGTCTCCGGTTAATGTCATCGAACCTGTGCCAGTGACAGCAACAGAACCAGAAGCAGTGATGTTTCCTGTACCCATAGTCAGTGTTCCACGAACGTCTAAGTCATGAGTATACAGGCTTCCACTTGCAACATGCGTAGTTGTATTAATAATAAGCAGTTCCTTGTTATTTCCAAGATGCAGGTCATCTCCACTGAGTGTGTAGACAGCTGTTACATCAGCATCGCTGGCTGTGCCATCTGCAGTATTAAGATTGGTAGTAGTAATTTGCAAATCTGTACTTCCAGTACGTAATAGCAGGCGATCTTTATAAATATCCATTCCTGTTACTGCATTTTGTAGTACGGAATCATTAAATTTACCAACAAGCATTCCATCTTCTGCTTCTCCATCAATAAATACTGACACAACATCATGAGCAGTAATTGTTAGTCCTGTAAACGAATATACTCCTGCAGACGTTGTTGTTGTCGTATCTGTCGCTGCTCCATTAACGTAAATAGCGACTCCTGTACCTGCTCCAACTGCCGTTACCCCCTCATCCCAGTATACTTTTCCACTAAATGCAACATCAGAATATGCAAATGCTATGTCTGATGCAGATTTGAACTCTAGTCCAGTTGGGCGCAATGCAACTCTTGCTTGCGCGAAAAATAGGTAGACCATTGCATTCATTGCAATGAATGTTAGCGCCCGATAGCGAAGTGTCTTTTTATCCATGAATCATATAATTATACCATAATTTGGCACTTCAGACCTTTCCTAGGACTTGCAAATGTAAAGAATTATGCCCTTCGCAAACAGCCTTAGAATGGGGTATGGTGTCAATATGACTACATCTCAACTATTTGATATTCCACTAACAAGAACCAAGGTAATTTGCACTATCGGCCCTTCCTGCTGGGAGAAAGACCAGATGGCTGAACTTGCAGATAACGGCATGAATATTGCTCGGTTGAACTTTTCACATGGAGAACGGAAGCAGCATCAGGAAAGTATCGACAAAATTCATAGTATTAATGAGGGTCGCTTGCTAAAAGTGGCCATTATGCAAGATACCAAAGGCGCGGAAATTCGCACTGGTGATGTCGATGAAAAAGTAAAAGTAGAGGTTGGTGACGACGTGGTATTTTCTCCGACACCACTACCAAAAGAAAAGCGTCCTGTCATCATCGTTAGCTACGATGGTTTTGCAAAAGATGCATTAGAAACAGATGTGATATTAATTGATAACGGAGAAATCTATCTTGAGATACTCAGCGTTGAAAAAAATGGATCTGTCGTTGCAAAGGCTCAGCAAAGTGGTGCCATCGGATCGCGGAGGCATATTAGTTTGCCTGGAGCAGATATTGATTTGCCATCTATAACAGAAAAAGATTGGGAGGACATTCGATTTGGCGCAGAGCAAAACATAGACTACATTGCGCTTTCATTTGTCCGTACTGGAGCAGAAGTTGAGTCTGTGCGAAAGCTTTTGAAGAAACTGAAGAGTACATCGAAATTAATTTCAAAGATCGAAACAAAGAAATCAGTTGACAATATTCAAGAGATCATCGAAGCATCTGACGCAATTATGGTTGCCAGAGGTGACCTCGGGTCTGACTTACCGTTCGAACAACTTCCCGTCGTCCAAGACGAGATCGTCTGCCGATGCAAAGATGCCGGTAAGCCTGTCATCATCGCGACACAGATGCTTGAAAGCATGATGGAACATCCAATGCCAACCAGAGCTGAAGTGACAGATACAGCGCATGCAGTGAGCACAGGCACAGATGCCACAATGCTCTCTGGAGAAACCGCAGCTGGTATTCACCCAGTGCTCGCACTCAAGGCTATGAAGAGGATTCATAAAGCGACAGAGGCGCACTTAGCGCGCCTAGAAATTGTTTATGATATTCGGTTCTCTAGTCGCGACGAAGAAGAGATGGATAGCGCGGTAAAACTAGCAGAAGAACAAGAGGTAGATGTAATAGTCCTTCTGTCAGATACAGGACGAACAGCCCATCACATAGCGAAGTTTAGGCCTCCAGTGCCTCTCATTTGCTTCGTAAACGATCCAGTCGTCCAGACAGAGCTGACACTTGTATACGGATGCTATCCTATTATGATCGACTTTGATGAGTCCGACGAAGTCACGATGGACAATGGTGTAGAGCTCGCTTTGAAATATGGCCTTATTCAGAAAAGTCAAAGAGTCTTGCTACTCCGTGATAGAGCAAACAAGCCGGAAGTTGTAAACTTATAATCTTTTTTTATACACTACTTCTTACCGTTCCACTTGTGCCAGGGCATCTCTAGTTCATCGAGTGGGATATCATCTATAGATAACTCTCGAACAGTATCGGCAGCCTTTTTTGAAAGGTCTAGAAGCTTCCGTCTAAAGATAAATCCGAATATACCACCACCAAGTAGGAGGAATCCTAGAGACCCACCCCAGATGCTATTTCCATGCGCTGCCATAAACGTTGGATAGGCGCATTCTGCAGTACATCCATCTGAGCTATCACACTCTTCTATATCGTCTACAACTCCATCGCCACAGAAAGCCACGCGGCAGTTGCTACGACATGCATTTTCAGTAGAGTCTGAATTCAGCGCACCTTCATCACACTCCTCTATTCCATCAACGATACCATCTCCACATACTGTTTCTATAGTACAACGATTATTACACCCGTCTCCAGATTCTGTATTTCCATCATCACACTCTTCTGTCCCTTCTATGTTTCCATTACCACAAACTGGGAAGACACACGTTGTTAAACATGAATCAAGATTGTTTTCGTTTCCATCGTCACATTCTTCAAGCCCCTCGACGATTCCATTTCCACAAATACTAATAGTACATGTGTTCGTACACTCATCAGAATTTGAGTTGTTTCCGTCATCACATTGCTCGTTTCCATTAAGGTTCCCATCGCCACATCGAGCAGTAGTACACTGGTCTGTACATGTATCGCTATTGTCCTTATTTCCATCGTCGCATTCCTCATTGAGTTGCCTTACAGCATCTCCACAGTACGGCATCCGACAATCATTCGTACATGCATCTGCATTATTGTCATTTCCATCATCGCAACCTTCACCCTTCTGAACTATACCGTCACCACACTGGGACTTTGTACACTCATTAGAGCAAGAGTCTTCATTGTTACTATTTCCATCATCGCACTCTTCACCACTGTACTTCTGCAATAACCCATCACCGCATCGTGGCTTTTTACAGTCATTTGTACATGCATCTTCATTCTCTCTATTTGCATCGTCACACTCCTCTGTATACGGAGCACCTGATGTTACGACTCCGTCTCCACAGAATGGAGTAGTACAGTCGTTACGACATGCATCAAAATCTATATTATTACCATCATCACATTGTTCACGTCCTTCTTTAAGTCTATTTCCACAAAGGGCAAGTCGGCAGTTGTTTGGACAATCATCGTTGTTTACGAAGTTTGCGTCGTCACACTGCTCGTTAAATGGCGCAACACTTGTCGTCATTCCATCACCACAACGTGGTTCTGAACAGTCATTACGACATGCGTCATCATCCTTAGAGTTCCCGTCGTCACATACTTCACCAAACTGAATAACCGAGTCCCCACATCCTGTCTTTTGACATTCACTAGAACATGAGTCTGTCTCATCGTCGTTTCCATCATCACATTGTTCTCCTGCAGCTTTGTTTCTGTATCCGTCTCCACACTGTTGCGACGTACAGTCAGCATTACAACTGCCGGTATCAATACCTCGTGAGTCGCAGAACTCTGCTCCTTCTACAACGCCATCACCACATCGTGGGATGCGACATTGGGAAGTACAATTGTCATAGTCGTTGAGGTTACCGTCGTCACACTCTTCTCCAAATTCGATTGAACCATTTCCGCACACTGCCGATGATGATTGCTGTGTTGCATTACCTCCATCACTATTATTCGTTCCTTGCGGAAAGAACAAGTTAATAAGTGGAGATGACTGCGAGCTTTCGACAACAGTATCTGAGATTACTGGCTCTGGTGCTGCATTTTGCAGCCCTTCCTCTTCGCATGAAGGCTTTGTAAAGTTATATGTGCATCGGTCTGGATTGCAGGTTACATTTCCCTGGGCATCTTCTGTGCATACAGGAATACTACACGCTACTCCACAACTCGGATCGAGGAATCGTACCTCTGTTGCAAGCTGACCAGTGACTGGGTCGAGCACATAAATTTCTTGTGTGTCTGGTTCGCAATCTTCACCAATATGAAGACTGATATCTCCGTCACCGCAGTAGTAAAGCAGGCATGTGTCTGAACAGAAGCTTGCCCCA
>JABJGX010000039.1 GCA_018662075.1 Candidatus Peregrinibacteria bacterium
TCTTTTTCTAGCCAAAAAGGACTGAGGCGTACAAAGCTGCAGTTTTGCTTTTTTGCTTCTTCTTTCAAAGCTGCAATTAGTAACGGCAGTGCTTCTTTTCTGTGCTTTGGGTCTAAAACTGGTCCGTATGGAATAGATAAATGGCGACCTCTTCTTGCAGGAACAAGGGTTGCTTGGCAGATACCAACGACAGTATTATTGTGTCGAACTTCTAGCCTAAGAGGATTTTGACCGACATCTTTATAGACTTCACCCATAGTCCAGCTTTGTAGAAAAGGACGATGTTGTTGGTGTGCGAGAAAGGTATCCCACTGTGCCGGGTTGGTTGCTGCAAGGATATTCATGATTGTAGGTGAGAGATTAACCGCTTTGCTTGCGTCGTTGTCATGGTGATATGTGTTGGAAGTGTCACAATGCTCGCGGCTATCTCTTCAGCTTTTGGGCAACTTCCTTCACTATAACCAGTCGTTGATAGTTGTACGGAGCGTGGACATACGGTGCTGCCAGTCCATCCATCATCGAGGTAGATATTATGTTTCTTCAGTGCGATACGCATTGCATCTGCATCCTCTGTTAGGATCGGGAACTTCTGAAGGGGGAAGTCTGGCGAAATACTTCCTGGGGTGTCCCAGTGATATTTTTCTGCAGCTTCTATGTAGAGTTTTGTGAGCACTCTGCGGTGATTATTTATTGAATGCATATTCTTGAGCTCTCTTCCTGCAAGTGCTGCGCATGCATTTGGCATTTTCTTAAGAATTGGCGATTGTGTACCCTTTTTTTCTTTTGCGTTTATAATAGGCAGAAGAAGGGTAAGTTTTCGAGAAACAACAAGCATAATTTTTCCAAGACCCATGTTGTATACTGTTCGTGAAATTGCATAAATACTTGGATAGAGAAGGATGCGGAACGTACTCCACAGAGACATCTCTTTCGCGCGCCCTTCTTCTTCTTCGAGCTCGTCAGATACCATGTCATGCTTACTGACTATTGCGCCTCCACAGATTCCAGAAATAGCTTTGTCACGTCCAAAACTTAGCATCATATAGTCTGCATTAATGCCTAGACTATCGGGACCAGAGACATCGGGTAGAACGTGTGCTAGATCTTCGATCAGAACTATATGATTCTTATCACAAATCTCTCTGAGTTTTTGAGTGTCGGCAATAACTCCAAATGTATGCTGGCAGATAATGGCTTTTGTGCGCGCCGTGATCTTTTTTTCAAGGTCTCCGCTATGTATATTTAGTGTTCCTGGGTCGATATCGACAAAAATAGGGGTGTAACCTGCGGCATGAATAGCATTGGGCAATGCAACGCATGTGTATCCTTGTACGATAATCTCGCTACCAGTTTCAAAGTCGAGTGAACGTAATAGTCCAAGCATTCCTTCTCGTCCTGAGGAGAAGAGAAAACATTTTGCATCAAACCAATACTGAATGGATGAACGCAGCTTTTCCCTGTCATATCCCTTTCTCCATTTCCATGGACTGAGTAATAGTCCCCATGATTCTAAAAGGTATGGAAGGGTTATGTGTGGGCCAAAGGTATGATGTATAGGCTTCATGGAAGGATGCGATTGATGACTGCGCCACTCACGCGTCCGACACAGAGGAGAAGGTCTTCACTGAGAATAGGCGTAGTTTGCTTGTGTAGCCTTTCAACCTCGCCAGTATACCCCTTTGCAAATGCATCTATCCCATGTTTTCCGGTAAAGATCACTCGGGAAAAAATCCCCGATGCCTGTGTGCCTAGTTCTCTGTGAATTTTATCTTCGGCATTTCCCAGTTCAATGAGACCTGGTGTTAGAAGGATTTTATTGTTTGCAGGTTGAGACTTTGCCCATGCAATAGCTGCCCTAAAGCTTTCAGGACTTGCATTGTGTGTGTCGTCTAAAAGGGTTACTCCACGTTTTTTTTGAACAGAGAATGTGCTGCTTGGCGGCTTAAATGTTTTAAGACTCTTTATGATATCTGATTTTTGCATTTCGAGTAGTTCAGCAACACTTATTGCAAGTAGTACATTTGTTATGTTGTGTGTCCCATGGAGAGGAACGTTGTATTTTTGTCCTTCTATACTAAAATGTATTCCATCTCCTGTTTCTTCTATATCTTGTGCTAATACATCACAAGGACTTGCTGTTCCAATGGAGGTTGTAGAGCAGTCGAGTTTTTGTCCAACAACTCTGCATAGCGAGGAGTCTGCATTGAAAATAGCATGTCCATCTGACGGAAGTGCAGCAAAGAGCTCGCCTTTTGCTTTTTGCAATTTTTCTTGTGATCCAAACAGTGCAATGTGCTGTGTGCCTATGTAGGTAATGACACCAATGCTTGGCTTCACAATTTTACATAGGTTTGCAATCTCTCCGATCCGATATGCACCCATCTCTACAATAAGAATAAGCTTTTCATCGGTGTTATGCTTTGGTAATTCTTTTAGTAGCCATTTCGCAACGCCCATTTCAGAATTGACGTAAGCGGGAGTACAAAGCACGTTCTTGTCTTTCATGACGTGGTCAATAATCTCTTTGGTTGTTGTCTTTCCTACGCTCCCTGTGATTCCTACGAAGGTTAGGTTTTCGTATGTGCTCCTAATCTTTGTTGCTTGATTCATGACATGATTTTTTAATGTATAGTCGACCGGTAGAAAAAGTACCCAGGAGATCAGTAGAGGAATTGACTGAAAAAGTGGCAGTGCTATGTACACTGTGGCGATTGGTAGAAGTAAGGCAGTTGCAATAGTGATTCCAAGAGAGGTGCTTACCAGAACAATCGTCTTTAGGGTCCATACAGGAAGCCGCTGTCGTCGTAGTGATATTTGAATAACTGATACTGCTGCGAGTGCAATAATTCCCCAAGAGACGTTCGTGAGGATGGCTCCAAGTACTATGATGGGCCTTAGGATTCCGAAGAGTTGCCTAAAAAATCCCTCAGCTCTTAGGTGCTCTTTTAAACGATCTATTCGCCACTCTTTCTTTTGCCAAAGAGTAGAGAGGGTTAGAAGAGGGGGGGTGCATCCAACGATAACGAGGCCGATAATCATCCAATAAGACATATGTTAAAGGTGTGATTGTATTATATGTGCAATCTCTTCTGCCTTATCACGATGGACACGATGACGAACTCCTGGGTACCGATGAAGAATCGCATTTGGGATTTCTCGCTCCATGATCTTAGCATCATTAAATAATGTCATTCCGTCATCTGTTCCCCAGAATAAGTCTGTTGGCGTATGAATGTCTTTTAAGTGAGGTCTTAGGTTTTCACTTGATACTTTAATGAGTGTCTTTCTCATCACGTCTGATGCTTTTTCATAGTCGTGTACACGGACGAGTTTATACAGAACCTTCTTCCCAAGAGGTTCGAGGGTTTTAAGACCTGGAATAGAGAAGAGAACCTTTCCCCCCTTTGCGAGCATGAGTCCTATTGCCCTTTTAAAATGCCTGGGGTGACGAATGCCAGCCGCAGCACAGAGGAAGAGGTGAGTAGGCTCTAGATTCTTTTCTGTGACAAGCTTGATAGCAATGCGTCCTCCGTGTGAGTGACCCAGAAGGAATATGTCTTTTTTGATGCCTTGTTCCTTCATATACTGCAAAACCCAGTCTGCATAGCCGTCTACAGTCATCGCAGTGCGCGGTTCTGGTGTATCGCCAAATCCTGGGAGATCTGGAGTATAGAGAGTGATATCAGTGCCTTTTAAGGCCTGACGGAGCTCTGTGAAGGATTCTTTCGATCCGCCCCATCCATGAAGACAGAGTAAATTTGTGGACATAAGGGCACTATACCCCATACTATACGCCCGATGAATCTTAAAGATGATTTAACCCCAGGCGCAAATCTGCCCGACACATTCAATGTTGTGGTAGAGATTCCTAGTGGATCGCAGAATAAGTACGAGTATGACGCAGAACTCGGTGCTTTTAAGCTGGATCGCGTGCTGTATTCTCCTATGCATTACCCTGGGGACTACGGATTTGTCCCTCAGACGCTATTTACAGATGGAGATCCTATAGATGCTCTCATCCTTGTAACGTTCCCAACATTGCCTGGTATTGTTGTTGAAGTGCGTCCTATTGGTGTTCTCGACTTTGTCGATAATGGAGAGGAAGACCATAAACTGCTTTGTGTCCCTGTAAATGACATTCGCTACAAAGAAATGAAGAGCATGAAAGATATCGCAGAGCCATATCTCAATGAAATTGCTCATTTCTTTAAGGTATACAAAGAGCTTGAGGGGAAAACTGTAGAGGTGAAAGGTTGGCATGGAGTAGACGAAGCAAAGAAACTCCTGTTAGAATCTATCGAGAGATATAAGAAAAAAAATGACCTGCCACAGTAGCTCAGTTGGTTAGAGCGCGGGACTCATAAGCCCGAGGTCGACAGTTCAATTCTGTCCTGTGGCACCATTCGCACTTTGTGCTCATGGCAAGCCATATCAGTTCAAGGCAATTCTAAGTATAGTTTAGCGTTGCATGACAAGTGCTTCTTGACGTAATATTCAAATGAATTTCTTACCCCCAGAATTTATGAAAAAACTTATCTCACTATTTGGAACTGTTGCATTGCTCTCTGCATGCACATTTACCGTTACAACAGATGTTGATAAAGATGAAGAGCCAGCAGAGGAAACTGTAGAAGAAGGAACAGCTCCTGCAGAAGATACTGCTCCAGCAGAGGACGAGGCTCCAGAGGAAGAAGAGGCACCAGCAGAGGAGGAAGATACTGCTCCAGCTGAAGAAGAAGCTCCTGTTGATGAGGGAACAGTAGAAGACGCAGCAGTTGAAGACGCAGGAGGAGACGGAAGCGATACAGCAGCAGGAGACGCAGCTAGTTCCGAAGCAGTAGCTGAGTAATGACAAAACGAGTATTATTATTGGTACCTGTACTGCTTCTCGCTGCATGTGAGCGGCAGTACGTGCCAAACCCGGATCCTAACCATACACATGCAGACTTTGCTGTATGGACTGATGGTGAAAAGATCGGGTTTGATGATCCCAAATACATGTCTGGAGTGAGCTGGGACGATGGATCGCATGATGAGGTTGGTGAATATCATGATCAGCATTTACATCTTCATGATGAAATTGGACATGTATTGCATCGACATAAGCCAGGGCTTACATTAGAAGCATTCTTCGAGTCTCTTGATTACACATTCCCACTGCCAATAGAGCGATGGACTATGTGGGTGAATGGTGCACAAATGGAATTCGATCTTCAGTATGTATTTAAAGATATGGACCAAGTATTACTGACAAATTCAACAGGGAGTGCACAGGTTCTTTATGAGGTAGAGCAGCTTACCGATGACGCATGTCGTTACTCAAAAACATGTCCGTGGAAGGGTGAGCCCCCAGCAGAAAACTGTATCGCAGATCCTGAAGTTCCGTGCGTTGCTCCCTTGGAAGACCTTTAGGTCATAGTAAAGTCTCTATACACAATATAGCTGATATAAAGGATATATCCTGTGAGTAGTACGATTCCTTCTTTGCGGTTTAAGATGTAGTCCTTTTCCTGTTTCCACCAGAAGAAGAGTCTGCGATGCAGATGTCCATTGTGGATGAGTAGGAAAAGCAACAGTGTTGATGCTACGACAACAGATAGGTCGAAGTTAATGATCGGTTCGAATGGTAGAGGCTTGATAAATGCAGAGAGTCCAAGGATCCAGAAAATATTGAAGATGTTTGATCCAACAATGTTTCCAATGGCGATGTCTGCTTTTCCTTTCCTGGCAGCAACAATAGATGCTGCAAGTTCTGGAAGAGATGTTCCAAGGGCAACAATAGTAAGTCCAATAAGGGTTTCGCTCATTCCAAAAATTGTCGCAATACTAATTGCTCCATCAACGGCTAGCTTTCCTCCAAGTGCAAGTCCAGTGAGGCCTACAAGAAATAGTCCCCAGGCTTTCCACAAGGACATGTCAGGTTTTGTGTGTCCATTTTCTTGTACCTCTGGGTTCTTCATCCCAAATGTGTAGTACATAAAGATGACGAAGAATCCTAGGAATGCGAGTCCATCACTGCGGCTAAGTTCTGATATTGGATATCCATCAACAAGCATGTCGTTTGCCATGATGATAAGCGTGAGTGATGCGAGAAGGGTAAATGGAATTTCTTTAATGATGGTAGATCTCTGTACAGCAAGGGGAGTGATAATTGCTGTGACTCCAAGGATCAGTAGCGTGTTTGAAATGTTTGATCCAACAACGTTACCAATGGCAATACCCGCGTTGTCCTGAAAGCTTGCGATAATATTCACAATAAGCTCTGGAGCAGATGTTCCAAAGGAGACAACAGTCAGTCCAATCATTAGGTCACTGAGGCCCAGTCTTTGTGCAATAGACGTAGCACCTTCAACCAGCCAGTCTGCCCCTTTGACGAGGAGAACGAATCCGCCGAGAAGAGCAACGAGTGCAAGAAGCATTGGTCAGAGTGTACAGGGATTAGGGGGTAGGGGGTAGGGGGTATAGGGGGCAGGGGTAGGAAATGGAGTGATTTGCTTGCGATTTTGTGTATGATTGACCAAAATACGGTTCAATTATGACTAATCAACAAGACGATACACAGCCGGCAGATGAGACTGAAGCGGACGCTACTGTAGTGGATGACACTACAGAGATTGATCGCTTAAAGGATATGGCTGCTCGGGCTCAGGCAGATCTTCAAAATGCAAAAGCACGCATGGAGAAAGAGTCAGTAGACATTCGAATGTATGCCATGCAAACAATGATTGAAAAGCTTCTGCCTACTGTCGATAACTTTCAACGTGCATTTAGCCATCTTCCAGATGACCTTAAGGATCACGATTGGGTAAAAGGGTTACAGGCCACAGAACAACAGCTAATGAAAGACTTGGAATCTGTAGGACTAAAAAAGATCGAGTCTATGGGTCAGGCAGTAAACCCAGAGCAGCATGAAATACTTCAGGCTGGAGAAGGGGAAAAAGATACAGTTATTCAGGTGCTCGAAGATGGATACGCGCTCAATGGTAAAGTTATTAGGGCAGCGAAAGTTGTTGTAGGCCAGGGCTAGGCTTTACGACATGAAGAAGAACGGTGTTTGCAGTCTTTTGACGTCTTCCATTCGGTAGTCGAGCATTTTGCTTCCGACAAATATAATGGAAACGTCACCGCTTTCAACCATTGCCTCTATGTTGTCCTGGAGTAATCCTTTTCCACAGAGGAATTCGAAATGCATTTCTTTTTGGTCGTTGTTTATGCGATGTGTATTAATGCTTTTAAAGAGATCATCTGCTCGCTTCTTTACGTCACCGGTAAATGCTGTGGTGTATTTTTCTTCTGGACAGTGAAGTAGGGCAATGTTTTCTACATGGTGCTCTTCTGCCCACTTTACGACAGTGCTCATGCGCTCTGGGAAGGAATATCCCCGAGAGCAGAGGACAGCTACAGGTCCACTGTGCTTTCGTAGTGGCGTTGATGATAACTCTTTTGCAATGCCGAGCTTACAGGCAAGCAGTGGTGTTAGTGGTGGCTCGATAATCAAAGTAAGAAGAATGACCCATAGTCCAACGGGCATAATAACTTCTGTTCCAGGAATGCCACTAAGTTTAATAGTAATGAGCAATACCGCAGGGATAACTCCTGTTTCACGAACAAAAGAAAGGAAAATCATCTCGCATAGAGAAAAGCGTTGCTTGGTTTTTGCAAAAGGAAGTAGCATTGAAAAGACAATCAGAGGACGCAAAACAAACATAAAGATAAGACCTGCAGCGATTCCTATACCTGCGTATTGCACAAGTCCGTGAATGTTGACCATGGCTCCGAGTAGCATGAAGATCATTGGTTTCATGAAGCCTTCAATGGTTTGGTTGAAGTAATGCTCTACGTGTCGGAAGTGAGACCGCATGTGAAACAAGAGTCCGCAGAGGAAAACTGCAAGGAATCCACTTCCACCAAATAGACTTGCGAGCATGTAGCAAAATATTGGAATGGCAATGAAGAGTGCAGCATCTGTTCCGTCTTCTGTTTGTACGCGCGCTTTCCAGTAGTTCCAGATGTGTAAAATAAAGAATCCGAGGAATCCCACACCGGTACCAATGACAATGGTCCTGATAATTCGACCAAAGTTTTCTGTTGATACGAGGAGTTGATAGCTATCGATGACAGTTGATGGCTCCCCGTTTTCGAGGAATAGTGTGAGGAATATACCGACAAGCACTGCGCCGACGACATCGTTAATTGCACTCTCGCTAATGGCTATGTGTTTTACACGAGTTTTTTTGAAGATAAGAGTTTGTAGACTTGGAATGATAGCTGCAGGATCTGTTGATGCAATGGCGGCCCCAAGAAGTATGGCTGCTCCTATTGGCACGTGGACGTCGAACATTCCTCCGAGCATTGGAAGAAGCTTTGCAAACAAGAACGCATTGATAATAGTTCCAACAATGGCCAGTGCAAGAATTGGACCTATTAGTGTCTTAAACTTTCTAAATGGTGTTTCGAGTCCTCCTTCGAACAGGATAAGGACAGCCCCTATAACAATAAGAGTAGTAAGAGTGACTGGGTTATTCGTAATAATAGATAATATGTCTTTTGCGCCTATTCCAAAGAAAATGGCGAGGACAAAAGAGGGTAGTGCTGTTGGTTTTGCCAGCTCATAGATGATAAATCCAAGCAGAAGGACTATAACAATGCCACAGAGTATAAATAGTGTCCCTCCAAGCTCTGATACCCCTCGAAATGCCCCATTTATGGCTACCGTGAAATGACTCGATAGAAACCAGCTTAGGGCGAGCATTCCCGCTATAAGGGCGTAATTTTGCACGATGTTTCGCATTTCCCGAATCGACATTGTCGCAGGCTACTCTTCAGGAATGGCTAGGGCAAGCTGTTTTTAGATCAGAGATGCAAATTCACCTCCTTTTTCCTCGTAGCTTTTGTACATATCGTAACTGGGTGAGGCAGGGGAGAGCAGACAGGTCCCTTTTTGGTCTTTTGCGAGAGCAATAGCCTCTTTCATCGTCTTATCGGCATGGGTGCTAATTTCTGAGTTGGTGATTGTTTTTAGGATGTGTGGGCCGCTTTCTCCCATGGCAATGATGGTTTTGATAGAAGAATTATCGATGGCCAGACCGAGCGCCTGGAAATCTAGTCCACGGTCTTTCCCTCCTACAATCAGTGTCGTTGGGGAGGTGGCAGCAATTGCTGCAATGGTAGAGTCTGGTGTTGTTGAGATTGCATCGTCTATCCATAGAGTATCGTGGTGTGTACCGAGGTTAAACAGACGATGTGGAAGGCCTGTAAAACTTCTTACAGCTTCTGTAATAATCTCGTCGTCTATTCCTAGGCTTCGAGCAACACTTGTTGCTCCTGCAATATTTAAGAGGTTATGGTCACCGATGAGCTTTGTGTCGTTAATCTCTACTGTTGCATCGCTTTTTGCATATGACTTTTTTGTTCCTTTCGAAGTGCTTGCAATATCTAGAGCACCGTCAGATCCTTCAAAAAAGAAGACGGTGTCATCCTTTGTTTGATATGTACATATAGCTTTCTTGGCATTTTTGTATTCATCTATAGAGCCATGGTAGTCCAGGTGCTCTGGGAAGAACGATGTTACCACTGCAATGTGTGGACTCTTCGTAAGTTGCATGAGTTGAAAGCTGCTGAGCTCTGCGACGACAATAGTGCTTTCTGTTACTTCTGCTATGTGCGCTATAGCTGGGTCGCCAATGTTCCCGACAAGCAACGCATCTTTACCTGCTGCTGCGAGGATCGTGTGAATAAGACTGGCAGTTGTACTTTTTCCTTTGGATCCAGTGACTCCAATAACCACTGCCTCTGCAGGAATAGAATCGAAGAATATCTGTGTTGCATTTGTAAGCGTATTCTTTAACTTTGTAAGTTCTTGGTATGGCGGTATCCCTGGGGCTTTTATGACGACATCAAATGGATGCAGATTCTCTAAGTATCCAGCGTTATCTTTGCGGTCTCTTAGGGTAATTTTTGCTTCTGGCGCGTAGGTACTTAGTGCTTCTTGCATCGCTTTGCCTTCGCGGCCGTGTGCCCCGACGATTGCAATACTTTTGCCATTGAGGTCTGTTATGTTCATACAGATTTTGTAAACATTCTCATTACTGGAGTGTTATTGAAGTCTCCACGAGCAGCAATCATCTTGAATGCTTCTATTGTTTCTTCTGGAGTTCCGACGCATTCAAATGGTTTAAACCCTTCCTTTCCAAGAAGTTGTTTGAAGAGGGGGATGGTGCTTTCATCTTCGAAAATATTCTTTTCAAACATATTCACTACAGCATCTTTCTTCATGTGTGCAGCCATAAGTGCAAAAACAAATGTGCATTTTGGACATGTGCCACACCACCGAGGTTCACCTGGTTTTCCAGCTATCTTCCAGTTGGCATTACAGCTTGTTGTACAGTCAAAGTATTGTGGGTGCTTTGTGTACTCTCCTACAATCTCTAGCTCTGTCATATCACGGAGTAGGCTTTTATATTTCAGGTTTGGATTGATGTACGTACGGATGTATGTTGAAAAGCCTTTTTCAAATTCTGCAGACTTGCTCCATTGATGGTTAATTTGCTTCCCAAGATATTCAACATTACCTTCATTTGCACTCTTTTCGTTGCTCATGGCAATTTCGTCGAAGTTAAACATTTCTGCGATGAAGACGCTAAGTGTCGAGAGCATCGCAGTGATAGGAACGTGTCCGTTTAAGGCACCTTGTGCGTTCATTTCAAAAAGCTTACGTGGCAGCTTTCGTTTTACCGTGATGCAGTGCAAGTTCATGACACTAACCATGTCGTCGATGATGGGATGGCTTCCCATACGAAGAAGGGTAATGTCGCGCCCTTCTGCTTTTAGCTTTTCTACCGTTACGACACTGTCCTTTCCTCCTCCTATAGGTACAAGTACGCGGCCATTGCTTGGGCGCTCTTTTGGCGCAGGAATATTGCCGACAACAGGGAAGTCTATAAGGTCTGTGAAGTCTATTTTGTTTTCATAGAAAAATTCTCCAAGGCCATTCTCGTACACGCTGTTCCAGAATGCTGCCTGGTCTGAACTAAGGCTCCCAGAGCGGATTTCGATCTTCTTTGGGCAGCACGTTTTAAAGTAACTAGTTCCTGCAGCCAAGTGGAGTGCGAAGAGGGTATTTTCAAGGTTATCCTTATTTCGGTTTCCACGGGGTATTTCGATAATCTCTGTAAAAGAGATCTCGTCGTCTAGGCTGTACCGAAGCCGTACTTCTCCGCTCGGTGCGTCAAAGTCATAGGAATCGAATATAAAGGTTGAATAGTCTTTCATAGAGAGTGGTGCCGAGGGAGGGAATTGAACCCTCACTCCTTGCGGAACACGATTTTGAGTCGTGCGCGTCTACCAATTCCGCCACCCCGGCACGGCGCTATTCTACTATGAGTTTGATCGTTGGTAGAGCCTTTTTCTACTGAATTGTGATGGTAGTCTTTTTCACAGCATCGAGCGTTGCTCCCCCTGTAGGGTTGCTAATCTCGAACCAGAAGGTCTCTCGGGGGTCATTAAATGTATCGGAGAGAATAGGGATTTCGATGGATTTCTGGGACTCGCCATCTCTAAAGATAAGAGTGCCAGAGGTCTCTGTGTAGTCTGAGTCAGACTTCGCAAGTGCATTTATTGTCTTATAGTCGATAGATACTTCACCATCTGCACCGCGAATACGATCTATAACAATTCTAATTGGAACCCCCTCGGATGCACTGTATTCGTCTGACATGATCTTTATGTTTCCATTACCGAATGTCGATACTTCATTATCAACGATAACGAGATTAGCTGTACTAAGACTTCCAAGCTCTGCGCCTCCTGTAGGATTGCTAATCTTTAGGTCTACCGTTTTATTTCCATTAGTCTTGTTGTTATCTTTTATAGTTATATCAAATGACTGCTTTGCAGTTCCTGCAGGAAACTCGAGAGTTCCAGATGTAGTGTTATAGTATTCGCTATCTGCAGATCCATTTGTGGCTTCATACTTCACAGATGTGCTACCACTTGTTCCGGTTCGTTCTACAGTGATGGTAATAGTGTCTCCATCTTCTATGACTTCATATTCAGAAGCGCTGAACTCAAATACCCCATTGGAGTTCACATCATTAGCAGAAGACCCATCGCCTGTATCGTTATCAACAATAGTTAGCGTGGCTACAGCAGGGGACCCAAGAAGCGCTCCTCCTGTTGGATTCTTTATACGCAGTGTCACACTTTCATTATCTTCTGCTTCATTGTCATCTGTTATAGGGATAATAAATGATCCCGTTGTCTTTCCATCGGGGATAGTCATCTTTCCACTGACAGAGTTGTAGTCACTACCTGCATCTGCAGTGCCATTTGATGTTTCGTATTCGACGCTTACGACTCCGGTGTTTCCCCCGTATCGAATAATATTAATGAGGACTTCTCCTTTATCCTCATCTGCTTTATAGCTTCCAGTGGTAAATCGGAAAGATCCTGCAGGGTTTGCTGCAGTACTTGAGACAGAACTTGAACTTGAGCTCGATGAAGAGCTTACAGTCCTTCTGCTACTAGAGGATACTGCAATATTTTGTCCTGTTAGGTGCGCTTTGAATCGTTGCATCATAACGGCAACTTGCCCTCTGGTTACGTAGTCATTTGGTCCAAACTTTCCGTCGCTGTATCCAGTAATAATTCCTGCTGCGTACATGTCTCCGACTGCACCGTCGTAGTACGTACCACCTGGTACATCTGGGAATGCACTACTACCAAGAGTTCCTGCATTTGCTGATGCAAAAAGACCAAGTGAGAAGCCAAATACAATAAGTGATGCTGCGTTAGGTTTGTTCATAATAGGAGGAAGGGGAAAGATGCCTCTATTATGCAGTATAATCATAAATATTTTCAATGAGCGAGATATTGGCTTACCATACAATAGAATGCGCATAGCAAGTTTGTCACCGGCAATCACAGAAATACTTTTTGCGTTGAGATTGCAAGAGCAGATCGTCTGTACTGATGAACTTTCTGATTACCCTGAAGAGGCGCAGAGTATTCCTCGTGTCATCAATGATAATGTGTATGAATACGAAGCGGATTTGGTTTTTTTATTATCAGCTGCAGAGGACAAGCTTTTTAAGAAGCTTCAAGGGGCGGACTTTAGTGTGTCTCATCATAGTCCGCGTACTATCAATGATATATATGAAATGATTCGTAGCATCGGAATGATAATGCAGGTAGAGAAAGAAGCAGCTGCAGTTGTTCTTCAGATGCAGCAAGGGCTTAAGGATGTAAAGCGAAAATCAACATTACTCCCGAGTCGGCAGGGTGTGTATATAGAAGGATGCCCCCAGCCTTGGGTAAAAGAAGTTGCACACATTGCAGGGCTTGAACGCGTCGCACGTGAGTCAGATGCAGAAATTATAGTTTCACATAACGGACGCATAATTGATGCAGCGTTCTTGGAAAGAGCAGGTCCGCGTTTAGTTGAAGGTGCACGCTATTTATATGGATGGGCTTTTGAAAACTTACACTAACCTTCTTGCGTGCGAGCTAAACTCGACATACTTTATGAGTGTACTTTTTCACTCCTTATTTCATGACAACTTCTTTAGAACAACTTGATGACTTTATTCGTAGCAAAGGTCTTTTAACGCATTACTTTTACGAGCAGAAATGGAATAACGGAGAGCTTTCAAAAGAGGAGCTTGCGGTATACGCGAAAGAATATTTCCATCTTGCAAAGCGTGTTCCAGTTATTGTCACCAACGTTCGTGATAGGGCGATTGCAAGAGGGGAAACAGCTCTTGTGACAGAAATTGAAAAGAACATCGTAGAAGAGACAGAGCACATAGAACTGTGGAAGCGTTTTTCCCTTTCTCTAGGAGTCAGTGAGGAAGACCTCGAAAATTACAATCCACATGAGCTTACAAAAGAAGCAGTAAACGAGCTTGAAGAACTTTCAAAAGGATCATTCGAAGATGGAGTGACTGCTATGTATGCAATGGAACTCACACTTCCAGAGATCTCCCAGACAAAGAAGGACGGACTCTGTAAGCACTACGATTTGAATAGCGAAGATGCACATGTCTACTTTGACGAGCATTTAAACGAAGAAGAACATTTCGCTGTATGGAGAAAGGTAGAAGTAGACCCTGTTCGCGCAATGACTATCACAAAGGCTTCACTAAAGGCACAACACAAAGTGCTTGATGGTGTATGTGAAATGTGTGGTTTTTGTGTCACATGCAACTAGTTTTACTGAATACTATCCCTACATTCCCAAACTACTTCTATGAGCTCCACTCCCTATACTCGGTTTCAGACTACATTGCATAGAGTTCTTACGAAGATAGATTTTGAACACGGCAGTAATACACTTTTTGATGATCCGCAGCATATTCACAAAAAGGATATTACTATTAAAGGAGATGATGGGATCCCAAAGACAATGAGTGCCTTTCGTGTGCAGTTTAATAATGCTCGCGGGCCATACAAAGGTGGTATTCGTTTTCACGAGGAAGCAGATGAAGACGAGGTAAAAGCGTTGGCTGCTTTGATGTCTATTAA
>JABJGX010000037.1 GCA_018662075.1 Candidatus Peregrinibacteria bacterium
GACGTTCCTATTCAAACAATATCTGTGCAGCGAAGAGGGCTTGGAGCGAATGCAGACATTCAATCACTGCATGTATCGCATAGAGGATCACGTATTTCCCGGGAAAGAGACATCACAAACAAAGATGGTTCTGTGGATTTGCAACTCAGAAATTTTACAATCACCGCATGTGACTCGGAAGACATTCTAGTACTTGCAAACTATTCGCCAGATGCATCGCCAGCTGGTGAACATCGGATTGAACTTCGTAATGTTGATGCGGGAAAGTCGCAAGTGCGCATAGATCATACTGCTGGAAACTTTGCACCTCTCCAAAGAACTGCGTCAAGGACGGTAGGGCAAATAGGTTTGGAGTACCTTCGACTGACAAAGCCTGTTCGTTACGGCAGTAAACAATTACTCTCTCGGTTTACACTTGGTGCTGATGGTGTAAATAACCACAATGTTACGCAAATCACTCTGACAAATAATGGATCTGCTACAAACGAAGACTTGCAGAATTTGTATATAGAATTCAGAAGTAGGCGCATTAGTTCGTACGCTCGCACATTAAAAAGGGACAAGGCAGTGTTTACGTTCGACCCTCCTATACGTTTAAATAAAAACCAAACTCTTAAATTTGGACTCCGCGCGGATGTTCGCGCTAGTCGCTCCCGCACAATACAATTCATAGTCGAAGAACCAAGCGATATTATCTCGTCACCAATCCGGAGGCGCTAATAAGGAGATACGCTGTTCACACAGGTAAAAATCTGGCACACTATATGCAACCTTTCTTTTCTATGCGCTATCGATCGCTTATTGCAGTATCTTCTCTATTCCTTGTAGCTTGCTCAGGGGGCTCCATCGATATTCAACCTCTTCCACCAGAAGATGTTCTTGCAAAGGCTGCAAAAGCAACGCAATCACTAGAATCAACAAAGTACATACTGACCGGAAACGTCAAAGCACGCAGTAGCGACTTTTGGTCTGTCAGTGGTTCAGTCCGCGTCGATGGAGTGCTAAGGGGGGCTGGAAAACAAATGCGATTTCAAATGGATACAGATGCTGATGTCACTACGGCAGAGGGGCAGTTTAATGTGGATGGAACACTAGAGGTCATTGTTGCATCCGAAGACGAGGTATATATGAACCTTCACTCATTGACTACTCAGCCTCCAAATCCAATTTTACGACCAGATCTTGTAGGAAAGCTTGCAAGTAAGTGGTGGTTACTCCCACAAGGAGACGCTCTGCCAGTAACAGGCCAGGTAACGCCAGACCCTCGACTACTCCATGCTCAGTCTCAAGTAGTTCGCATCGTAAAAGATAATGGAATCAAAAATATGAATGGTGCAAGTGTGTACCATTACAATGTTGAACTCGACAAGGAAAAACTTGTTGCCTATATGAAGCAGGCTGCAGAGGGAAGCGCAGAATTTGATGCAGCAGCAATAAAAGAATCACTAGAAGATGTCATCGCAACAGGACAATTATGGGTGGATGCATCTACGTATTTTGTGCATAAATTGCAGTGGGACATAGAGGGGTATCCATTGCAAAATGGCGGAAATCTTACAGCAAAATTCACAGTAGATTTCTCTGACCATAACTCCGCACCAGAGATTATTCCTCCAGCAGATGCAAAAGTATTTTCACCGTACGAGCTTTTATCGTTCCCAAATGATACAATAGGAGATGATGAGCTGTTCGAGGGGGACTCTTCACTAGATGACGACACGATTAATTCAATATTACGTTCTATGGATTCATACTAAATATGTCAGAAATCGATCCACCACAGGTAGACGGAATAACTTCTAGTCAGCCCAAGGCTCCGGTACCAAAAAAGCCATCGTCAGATGCGGATCTTCTTTCTCGGGCAAAGTTTGCACTTCTTGCGATAATCGCTATTCCATACATTCTATATATGGCTTGGGGGATGTTCCTTCTTGTTGTCCTTCCAGATCCTACTGGAAAGTGGGAGATGCTTATTCCTTATGGAAAGCTCTCATCTATGATTGCAGCGGCAATTCTTTCTATGGCTGCCTTGTATATGGTATTGCGCATTGGAAAGTCTGTCAGCACAGACGACAAAGTACGCGTCGGAAGTTTCTTTCGCATTGCTCTTTTCGTAGTACCGGGATTACTTTTTTCTGCAGCTGTTCCATTTACCATTACACAGGAGCCATTTTTGACATTGTATATCTCTAACCCGGAACCCGGTATAGAGCTCGTTGCACCGCTGTCTATAACGTATAATGCAGAAACCGCTACATCAATACTGAAGCGACGTGGCTTGAGCGTTATTAACTACAAGTGGGATTTCACAGGAGACGGAGTTCCAAATGACGAAACAGTTGTCCCATATTCAACAGCATTCTTTGACAGACAAGGAGGGTACAACGTTTCTTGCATCCTGAAACTGAGTGATGGCTCAACGCGTAATTTACCGCTGAGAACGGTCGTTCCAAATGCAGTATTCTCATACTCTCCAGTTATTCCTACAATCGATGAGCCTATTCGCTTCAGTGTTGCTCACCTTATTCCAGATGATAAAATTAAAATTAGAGAGGTCCAGTGGGACTTCAATAACGATTCTATTCCAGAAGAAACAACAACAGAACTAGAGACAGTACATACATTCCTCAGAACGGGTGACCATACCGTATCTGTCACAATCGTCTTTGATAATCAAACACAGAGCTTCTTCTTTAGAACGTTAAATGTACAAAAGCCTGCTCCACAACTATTCCCGGTAAGCATTACAACTACTCCAGAATTTCTCGAAAGCCCATCTCCGTTCCAGGTAGTCTTCCGGGTATCTACAGATGAACCACTTGTCGATATCAAGTGGGATTTTGATGATGAGTCTCCGGAAGAAGAAGGGGAAAGAGTAGGGCACACTTTTAAAGACCGACGGTTATATCAGGTCACTGCAAGAGCTCGAAACGAAAATGGACAAGTCTCTAAGGTGACAAAGGTAGTCCGTGTTGTAGAAGAGCTTTCGATTGCAGATCTTTCTTTTGATGGATCGCATGACGTGATGAACAATAAGATCGTTGCAGAAGCACCTGTAGCAATAGAGATAACACCAAAGACAACTATGCCACTAGTAGACTTCTGGTGGGAGGCACCAAACGCATCACAGGTAACATCTACAGATACGTCACTCAAAGCTATATACAGAGAGGAGGGACGGTATAACTTGGTAATGCTCGCGAAAGATGCTGAGGGCAGGGTAAAGAGGCTGCCAATTGTACTTGATGTAGAAAAGAAGGCTCAGCAAATTGAGTTCGACGTCACGCCAAGCCAGGGTGTTGCACCGTTAATGGTGCAGTTCGACGCATCAGATAGTTTTATTGCAGATCCAAATGATGACATCAATGGATTCATCTGGGACTTTGGAGAAACAGAGGAGCCAGATGGAAAGATTGGTAGTGCACGTATTGGCCATGAATACACAAATCCAGGAGAGTTCACTGTCACACTTACAGTCAGTACAGAGCTCGGAAAGACAGCGTCAACAACAAAGAAGATTGTCGTAAGGGCACCGTTCCTTAAGGCATGTTTCAAGATGAGTCGAAAAGAGGGGCCTGTAGGCATGGGGGTCGCATTCAACAGAACATGTTCAAC
>JABJGX010000038.1 GCA_018662075.1 Candidatus Peregrinibacteria bacterium
CGTGATGGCAGTCCATTTATTTGGCAGATAGCATCGTCGAGCTGCTTCATAAGAAGCTCTGGCCTGTAGAGAGGGAACCTGGGACCAGTGATTGCAGGAGGAACTGCAAACTGTCCAATGTTTGGATTTTCTGCTTCACACGATACCCATGGATAGGCTTCGTCTCCAGCTGTTAGTGCTGTGCGCCCTCCAATTGGTGCAGACCACTCGTGTGTTTCTTCTATACATTGCCCTGTGAAGCATAGGTTATTTCCAATGGTGTTGACGTACTTAGACTGGCACCCGGGCTTACAAGCAAGAGGTATAGAGTTTCTGATAGCTTGTACTTGTGGGACGTCCATTGCCTCTTCGCATGTTTGTGGAAGTATAAGGTCTGGAGCCATTTCTGCTACAGTTTTTGAGAGAAGCTCTGCGATAATTGCGGGATCGATGCCGTCATTCGTACAGACGTAGTCATCATCATCAGGATCTTCGTCGTACACTGCACAGCTAAAGTTCGCCATGGCACTGGCACATTGGTCGATGGTCGCTTCCATTTTATCGAGAATGCCATCGAGCGCTGCCATTTTGCATTGTACAAAATATGCCTCTCGTTCAAATGCGCAGCACGATGCTGGTTTTTGGTTCTCTGGTAAGTGAAAACCTAATTTTTCGGCAACTTCTATATTAGAAATATTGCATATCTGCTGAGCGTGAATCATCTCATGTGCCATGAGATATTTGTATTGTGATGGATCTAGTGATGTTGGAACGCATACTTCAACGACGCCTTTTCTTTTACCGAGTGACGTTCGTGCAAAGTCTTTCATCTCGGGTTCATCCCAGCAGCTTTCTTTGCAGATGACATCAATGGCACATGCTGCACAATGGTTCGGTGTCATGTCGGGGTCGAGTTCTGGCGTATCTTCATCAAGATTATCTTCCACTGTTTCGCGCCATCCTCCTATTCCACAAATATCTTCACCAGAGATTTTGCGTGCAACGTCGTCTTTGAACCGTTCTGGTTGGCAACGTGTTAGGACAATGCCCCCTGTACCGGCTTGTATCAGTTCTTCTTCGTCCCTAGAGGTAAGGTCACATGCTTCGGATTCAATCGCTCTGCAGAGGTACCCTCGCTTTGAGAATGGATGAGAGCAGATACCATCTCCTTCTTTTGGTTGTGGAACAATGAGTCCCTCTTTTGGAAGAGGGTCTCCGTTATCGTCTTCTTCTGATGGGCGTGGTGGGTTAAGAGGGCCTGTAAAAAGACTGTCACCACCTGGGCGTAATCCAGAACCATCTTGTTTGATGGGGTAGAGTCCTCCGCGAATGATGCTTTCTTCTTCGTAGTCGTCGTAGCAGTCGCGTAACGGATCATTCTCTAGACAGTCACTGTAGTCAGGATGGTACAGCGCTGCTTGCACCGGCTCTATTGGGATATACCACTGAAGGCCGATGTCGTTATCGCGAATCCAGATGAAGATGTTACTTTCCTTATCAACAAAGCTTGAGAAGATAACGAATTCTTCGTTTCCTAGTTCCAAGTCTGCATTCGGGAGAATCTGGTCGTTGAGTACGGCGAGAAGTTTGTCTTCTATATCGCACCACCTCCTTTCGAGCCATACTCGTTCTGGGTTATCAGGTGTGGTTGGCGCCGATGCACATTCTCCTTCTCTGTCGCGTATGTATTGTACGCCGTCTTTGTATCGCCAAACGGCTGCCACCATTTCGGTGTCATCCTCTTTATCCTCATCTGTTGTAATAATAAATTCCTTGAGGTCACTTACTATTTCTTGAAGGGCTTCATCAATGTCTTCCATTTGATCCTCTGGCCACGGCTCAGCGCGTGTCAGTGTTTCAAGGAAAGGTTGAGTGTATGTGTCGTTCCCTGCTCTCCAGAGCTGTGCAATGCTCGACATACGCATGATGGCGTCGACTGGTTTTCCAGGATACCCTTCAATGCCTACTTCATACCCTGATGTAATTGCCTGCAGGTCTCTTCCAAGCGTTCTGTGCCAACTGTTTTTGTCGACAATGCTTTTAAGTATTTCCTGCGCTGCAAGACAGGTGATGTATGCATTTTGCTCTTCTTGATCTGAACTATTTTTTCCACACATTGCACTAATATCTTTTGTCAGTGACATGTCGACAAATGGAATTTTTATCTCCATTTGTTTTGATAGCTCTTCGTCGCCTTCCTTCACAATTGTAACGAGCTCTTTGTCGTAAAATATTCCTGCTGCAAAACGCTCTATTTGTACTTCTGCGTTTTGCTTTAAGATTTCTAGCTCTACAAGGTTTTTGATTTTGAAGTACAACGTGTCTTCATCTGGCTCTGCAGCGATTACACTTGGAGCAAGTAGGAGGCCAATGGAAAAGAGGATTGAGAGCATTAGTCTTCTTTGTAATCACGGAGAGAATCTTTTGCGTTCCAGATACGAGGTAGGCAGGCACTTGTTTCTGCGGTCAAAGCAGAAATGTTTCGCATGTCTAAAGAGAAGCGTTGCATGCACTCTAGTTCTGCATCGAGTGGTCCGAGTCTGTCGAATGCACCCATGATGGTGATCGCCCTGTGTAGAGCCTTTCTTGCAAGTTGCTGTTCCTTTTGGATTGTTTCTGTACGGACTAGTGCTGATGTCATGAGGTCCGAGAAAAAGAATTTTAAGAAGTCTATTTCACCACGCTCTTCGTATTCTTCTTCGGCTGTGTCGTAGAGAATAAATTCGTTAAATTCGAATAGGGCACATTCGTAGATGCGTAAATATTCTAGGAGCACACGGGATGTATCGAGACGACTGAGAGGGATAGCTGGATCGTTCCATGTTGGAAGGCTTGCCGCAAGGTCGAGAAGTTCACCTCCAGGTTCTGATAGTGTTCCATAGTCCTCTGCATCACACTCTATAACTGCTGGCTCTAAGTATTCTTCAATAACAGTGCTGACGCGTTCGTGGTACATGTCTGCCCATTCGTCTAGTGGCCTATCTGCAAACCCTAGGTGCTGATATCGGTCATCGAACCGACTACACGGTGTTAGCTTTGGATGATCATCGGGGTCTCTTCCAGAGAACTCTGGTGTGGTGATGACGGGCTGTGCGTATGTCGTAAAGTGTGGAATCCAAAACCCAATACACACAGCAGCGCAGAATACTGCGCAGTACTTTTTGCCAATGAGTTTATACGGAATGTGCATTAGTTGGCTGCAGGTGAGGAGTCACAAGAGGAGATGAAGCATGGAATGCGCTTGAGTGATCCTATTAATTCTGTTGCTTGTCTTATAGTATTTGCAAGAGGCCACCTCATTTCTTTGAGGAAGATGTCGAAATTTCCAGCAAACTGTAGAAGGCTTCGGAATCCTGCATCGTATTCTACGACGAGCTTTAGAAGGTCTCGTTCTCTGCGCATGGTTTGTTCTACCATATCGTTGCAGTAGCCTCGGCTATCTACCTTTTCCAGTTGGCCTGAGCTCTCTTTGGCAAGATGACATTCTGGAAATGATTTCAGGTTCTCAAATTCAATACATCCAAGTTGTTGCAAGGTGGTGAGGTCTTGGGGGTCTGCGCCAACATCAAATCCTTCAGATGCTCGTACGACATTACAGAGCGTCAGTGCTCTGCATTCAAATGCGCGTATACTTTGTAAAAGGTATGGGATGAGTTCGGAAGTTGTCGTGCGCTTGGTTTCAAAGATTCCTACAAGTGGTAAAGACTCTGCGTGTTCATCCGATTCATCCATGACGGAGTCTGACCACTGCAAACTTTGCTGGTCTGGATGCGAATTTCGCCATGGCAAAGAGTCTGCACTTGTTTTTATCCATGCCCACCCATCCGTGTCGTATCGCACCTCTCCTACCGAGGCATCTTTGGCTCGTGGCTTTCCAAAGAGAACATTTCTATAGAGTCGTAGCTCTCTTCCTAGTTCGTTGTTTACGCGCTGTTGGCATTCGCCGATACTTGCACTAACCATTTGTGGTGGTAGCAAGAGTGCAAATAGTAGTGTGAGAGTAAGGGCTTTGTTCATGGTTACGAGGAAGGGGTATCAATGCTTTCAGTGCGACGTTCTATACGTTCCCCTTCTGGCATGCGGAATATTTCAAACATCTGTTCTTGTGGGAAGTCGTAGGGGAACACCTCTGTAGGGTCGCTGAAGATGTTACTGGTTTGGTCACGCAGGGCTTTGCGAATTTCAATCATCATTTCTTCTGGGTCATAGTCTTCAGATACTTCTACCATCCATCCTTCACGTGGCTTTCTATTTCGCGCATTTAAGAGTTGGCAGACCCAGTCTTGCTTCTCGCAGTTCTCTTGTCCGTGAATCGTTGGGTTTCGGAATGTTCCAATAGAACGATAGTCGTCTTTAATAAGGATTGCCGGCCTGGCTCCTATGCGTTGAATACGTTCCATAAGATCTCCTTCAAAGTGCACACATTTATTTTTTGGATCGTTATAGGGGTCCACACAATCTTGTTCTGTTCCAGGTGCGACGCAGTCGTCACCTCTACCTCCTTCACATTTTTTTAGAGTGACGCTTTTCCAGAACTTCGCATTTTCATCGGACATGCCAGAGATTATTTCATGGAGTTCTACTAGTAGGCCTCTTAATTGGTTCGTGTCTGTTTCTGGAATTCGAATCTTTGGAATGTCGTTATTTCCTCCTCGTGTACTTGGTCCAATTGTCAGTACTGGAGCTTCTTTGAAGACAATTGCATCTGGCAAGGAGTCAAAAACAAGGTCTGCTATGGAGTCTGGAATCTCTGGTAGGTCTGGTAATTCTGGGTAGAATTCTGGCTCATCGTTACTTTCAAGTGCGGGCGGTCGAATTTGGGTAAAGTCTAGGCGGATCTGCGTTGGCTTTAAGATAGGAAGTTTTATAGTTTTTGGTGGCTCTCTAAATGCAGTGAAGTCGAGTACGATGTCTGGGTCCCTGTCCGATTCTGCAAACGGTAAGTCCGGAGGTAGCGGTAGGTATTCTCTGCAAACCTCAAGGGATGGCCAAGGTTCTAGTCCATCACTTTTTCTTCTATCTGCAACGAGGTTGACGCAATATGCATAACGGTCAAAGGTAGCTGCCCCGCAGCCCGGTGCTACCGTGTTAAAGCACATGTGGGCAAACTCGACACTGTCACATTGTGCGATGTCGATAGTACTAATTTGGTTCAGGCATGTTGAATATTGCAAGTATCCTCCGGTCACGTCTCTTTCGGCCCTTGCACTCGGGTCTGCGTTTGCGTTTGCATTTTGACCTGCTGGCATCCACGGGTCGAGGAGACTGTAAATCGGTGTCGTGAATCTGTCGTTTCGACACCACGGGAATGCTTCTTCGTTATGCATTTTCCTGTACCGGTCTTGTGTTTTCTTCCACCAGAATTCTGCAACCTGTGTTCCAAAATCAATAGAGACATACTCTTCATACGCATCAATATTGGCCGTTAACCATTCTGCTAGTTTTTTACTGACTACTTTTTGCTCTTCGAGTAGTGCACCTGCGTACCGCGGTAATTGTGCACGGAGTTTTCGTACGTCATCCATGCGCTCTGCATAGACGAGTAATTTATCTGCAACTTCTTGTGCCTCTGATGCCCCGGGACCACCTTGATCTTCTTGTTTTTTAGACCATACTTCCCAACCATGTGCGATAATACGGAGCTCTGTTGGGTTTCCAATAGGAACAACAACAGGAATCGGTTCTCCTTCAACGCGCAGTAGTCTTGCACGTTCCATGTAGGCGATGACGTCTCCAAGTAGGTCTTCGCGCGCTTCTATTTGTACTTCGATTGTTTCAGAGCGCGGGTCAGTTGCTTCGTCTTCTGGTCGCGGAGGAACAGGTGGTGTGTAGATTGGGTCTAAGGGGTCTAGGTCTATAGACCATGTCGTTGCGAGGAGAAGCCTGATAATTGGCGGAGAAAAGAACTCGTGCATCTCTGTTTCTATTGCTTGCCACCATTCTGTAATACTGCGACGATCTTTGCGATAATCTTTGTCATTGGTCACCGTGTCGTCAAATGCCCTCAGGAGAGAGCCGCTACTCAGTGGACGCTTCTTGTCGAGCTGCACTGTCGCCCTTTGCTTTGCGCTGTCTGGAGCGAGAATAGTAAACGTGAGGTTACTATCCATCTTCTCCTTAAAGACTTTATCGTTGATTAGAGAAAATGCATTTCCAAGCTCTGGGAACCATAATGTTTTTTCTTCGTCAAATTCACGCTTAGGGTCATTGAATGGATTTGCTGGCAAGTTTTCCATGAAGAACCCTTTGCCCTTTTGCGTGTCTTTCATTTCCCAGAAATTGACGTCTTCATAGTACGCACCGATGGTGCAGTGTTTATCTTTTGGTTCGGTGGCATTTTCTTTTGCATCTTCCGGAAAGAGGTCATAGAGACCGTAGCAGGCGACGGGGATCTTTTCTTTCTTGTGGTCGTCATCTGCGACGAGTGTTTTCTGGCTTCCATCTGGTTGCGTTCCACTTTCATCGAGCTTTGCTCGTTCATAGCTTGCTTCGTTGTAGTCACGGAAGAACGAGATATATGCTCGATCTTCATCTTCCCTTTTGTGTGTTTCTGGTTCCGTTCTATCGAGGCAGCGGTCATTCACGAACGGCCCATCTTTGCTACCACCAACAGTCATCCATACATCATTAATAATAACTTCTTGAGTACGAGGATTCACTCGGCAATCTTCCCCTTTGCAGGTGATGCAGCTTGCTGGTTTATTAGGGGCTGGATATTCTGTATCACTACAGCATTCAAATATTCCTGCTTCCTCAAAGTCTCCTCCGTTTGTGGCGTCAGGGTTTGGGATTTGGGGTTGTTCTGGGTTGCCATCTCCATCTACTCCTGGGAAGTTAGGGTTGGGTATAAATTCTGGCTCTGTGCGCCCATCGCGGTCTGCGCCAAGTTCTCCTGGGAAGCCACACTTTCCTTTTTCAAAGAGGTATACATCTTCGCGTATTTCATTACCGTCTTCGTCGTATCCAACAACGCAGTCTCCTCTTTTCTTTTTCCATAAAATATAGACGAAGCTATTCATATCTTCGCAGATACCACCATCAGGACCTTTATTTTCAAGCTCTTGGCAGAACCCATCGCCAGGACCTTTTGTTTCTCCTCCTCCACAGGCGTATTTAATTTTATCTTCCTTTGGTTCGTATGGTTGTTGCTTATGGCAGTCGGCAGCATCGGAGTCGTTTTCATCCCAGCCGTCAGGCTTTCCCTTTGGAGCAGGTCCATCGAGTGGTCGTTGGCACATGTGTTCACATATAAAGGCTGGCCTGTCTCTGGCTGCGCCATCTGTTCTGATTCCTGGAATAGTACGGACGTCTGGATGGTTGTTTGTGCGGCAGAGTGTTGCGAGTCCGCAGACGGTATTTGTATCTTTTGGGTAGACGAAGCCTGTACGTTCACCATTTTTCTGTGGAGGATGACCTGAAATATTTTCATCACCACCTTCCTCTGTACGTAGTGCCATACCTGAGCGAATGTTACCGAGAGCTTGTTTGTTTTCTCTTCCTGGTACACCTTCTACTTTTGATATAAGCCCTCTGTCCGGGTCGGTACGCTTTGCATTGTTGTCCATAGCTGCGTCGGATTGCTCCGCTCCTCCAGCGTCACGCCATAGGTTATTGTCTACCTTGGTCCACTTTGTACCACCATTATCCTCACAGCGAACACCAACAGGTTCATCTGCAGATGGAGGACATACCGATTCTTCTCTTTCAAACATTCCATTGAGCTCTGTTGTGAGGTCCCATCCACCGCACATTGCCTTGTCTAGGTTTGCGGGAATGTTGTCGTTCGGACCTCCTCCTCCAACATCAATCACTTTTTTTACGTCGTCATAACTTCCTGGGTCGGCCGAAGGAATATCAAATAATTGATAATCATTTGCTGCAAGTGCAGTGCCTACAGGAACAAGAAGTGCTCCGCAGAGAAGTAGCCTAAGATGACATAGAGAGCCCATCGTACTCATGATGGTAGATATGGTACCTGTAAGCGACGAACTCTGCTTGCGAGGGGGCCGTGTAAATATGTACTACGCAACGAGACTTGAAATTCTGCAATCTCAAATAATTGCAGCACGCAAAATGAAGGTGTACAAATGTCCACGCTTCAAACGTTTTATTTGTTGGAGCAGGTCACACATCACCGCGAGGCCTCCTTTAATTCCATACCCCATAGAAACATGTTTTCTCTCAATCGTATACACATCATCGGTTACCAGACACAGCCAGTAGAAGTACGCCAGACCCCAGGAGGGACAAGCGTTACGGATTTAAATTTAGTTGTTCCCTACAGCTTTAAGTCAGAAAAAGGTGAGACGCTCAAAGGAAAAGGTTTTCACACTGTTACCCTTTGGGGAGCAATGGCAGACATTGCAGCCCAGTATGTTCGCCCAGGCAGTCAGCTTTTTGTTGCAGGACGCCTGCAGACAGATAGTTGGGAAGACGAAAAGAGCGGCGAAAAGCGCACAAAGACAAAAGTTGTTGGAATGGATATGATCCTTCTTGATCCAAAAGATGGACAACTGCCAGCACCAGATGGTGCACCGAACGTCTGTAATGTTGTTAACAGTGCAGAGGTTATTGGAAACGTAACAAAAGATCCTGAGATGCGCACCACAACAAACGGACAGCAAGTGCTTACTATCGGTGTTGCATCAAATGAAAAATGGAAAGACAGAGCAACAAACGAAATGAAAGAGCGCACAGAGTTCCATAATGTGGTTATCTGGGGCGAGCTTGCAGAAGAAGTTTCTCGTGTTGTGAAGAAGGGAAGCCGTGTGTACGCTAAGGGACGAGTGCAGACTCGAAGCTGGGAAACACAGGCAGGTTCGAAGCGTACAACAACAGAAGTTATCGCAGATAGCGTATGCCTTCTTGGTATCGCTAGCCCAGAGGCTAATGACTCTGTACAAGCAGGAAGTACTAGTGCTCCTGTAGCGCAGTCAGCTCCTGCACCTGTAGCTGCAGCACCTGCAGCCGCTTCGAATGCTGCTGAAGCAGCCGCAGTCGCTTCTGTTCCAGAGGTAAGTTATACATCAGACGTAAAGGCAGAAGATTTACCTTTCTAATTGTAAAAATTTATAGAAAAAGAGTCAGGGTGATCTGGCTCTTTTTTTTGCAGATTCATTTGTATGACAATGTATATACAATGTGTTACATTCCTCACTTTTCCGATTAAGCTTCGCTTTCTTCTTGTGCCTTTTTCTTGATAAAAAGGCACGAAAAATCAAGGCAGACTGAACTCGTTCGAAGAAATAGTGCTAACACTACTTGTGCGCTCCTCGCCCAGGTCACTTCGTTTGTCAGCCGCGGCTGACAACTGGTTCTCGTCGCTGTACTTCTTTTACTCATGTCTTATTCTTCGCCCTCAAACATGCAGTCTGCCACTACAGTTGGCATAATAGAGTTCCGTCAGTTGCGTTTGTCTGAGCACGAAGAATAATGTTCATTCTCCTAATATAGTGACTGAATGCTCTGCAAAGCGGAGTTGAAGGAGCGCACAAGATACCATGTGTTTTATTTCTTCGGGCGAGTTAGCAACTGACAAGATTTTTGGTTACTTTTCATCTGAAAAGTTACAAAGAGCGTTTATCAAGAAAAAAGGGACAAGAGAACAGCGAAGCGTATATCGCAGTAGAGGATAATTCCTTCTAGTTTGCGCTTCACAAAGCGGAAGAGTACATTGAGGTATATGACAAATCGTTTTCCGGAGGGCTGGCCTGATGAAGCAACGAAGAAGCCTTATGGAAAGCCAGTGAATGTGTTGGCTCTTGTAAAGAATGATGGGGAGCGATATATATTTTTGTATGATGATCAGAGTGCTCGAGCAATGATTGAGGAATTAATGGGACAATCCGAAGATCCAGAGCTCAGTCTTACTCCTTATGATGCAGCTGTATTGAGTCAGAAAGTACGAAAACTTCTCGAGCAAGAGAGGGAAGAGCAAAGGCGTGATGAGGAATTTGGCGAGGGGTTAGAATAATAGTGTTCCGTCCTCTTTTACGAATCGCATTTCTACTTCGAGACCTTCGGGAATATTTTCCTCGATAGTTTGTACGACTTTTGTTGCGTCTTCGAAAGTCGCTTCCCCGTCGTTGATGAGAAAGTTCGCATGTTTTTCGCTGATATGAACGCCACCAGAGGTCGTTTTTCGCAACCCTGCTTCATCTATTAGTTGCCACGCTGGCTTTCCTCCTACAGCCTTAAAACACGATCCTGCAGTTTTGATGTGTGGCTGTGTGTCGAGACGTTGTTGCAAAAGCTTTTGTATTTCTGCTTGGATCTCTTCTGGGGCAATTTCTGGAAGCCTCAGGGTCACTGACCAGATTATAGGGGGTTGGAGGTTGGGGGTTGGGGGTTGGGATTGGTCTTTGAACCAACTTTCTCGATACCGATAATCGCACTCGTCTTTTGTCATTGTTTTCCATTTTCCTTCTACACATACATCTACTGATAGTACATATTCATCTATCCATATTCCTTTTGGACCTTGGCCCGCATTGCCATACACAGCACCACCTACGGTTCCGAGGATCCCTGTAAGAGGAGAGAGGTCGAGGCCTTCTTTTGCTAGTTCGTTTATGAGTATAGGAAGGTTTTTTGCAGCATCAACAGTAACGGTGTTGTTCGTTTTTACAACACCAGAAGCGGCAATACGCACAACAAGTGCATTGATAGTGCCGTCTGCAAAGATGGTGTTACTTCCTCCGCCAAGGACAATGAGGGGAATGCTCTTTTCTTTTGCAAAAGCTACTGCCTCGTCGACATCTTCTTTAGTTTGAAGATCCGCATAAAAAGCCGCATTGCCACCAATACGCATTGTTGTTTTCCCTCTTAGCGAAACGTTCTCCTGGATGTCCATATGGACTATTTTGACACAATGTTTGTGATCTTCTCCATCGTATCGGCCATCTTTTGGCTCCTTCCCTTCTTTTTAGTCTTTGAAAGCATCCAAACGAGGACTCCGATGCCAAATAGCGTCCCTGCAACCATGAGTAGATGTTGCTGATTAAGGTAGTAATTCCATGGTGTAAGAGCAATCTGGGCTACTGACATGACAAATATTCCAATAAGGACTCCGACACCGAGGGTGACTGTTATGAGTTGTTCGCGGTTTTCCTGTGTGTCTTGCGGTGCAGAAGCAAGGTCTGTAAGAAGTTCAGAGTCGATAATAACAGCTTCACCACCCCATTGTTTGAAGAGGTTTAACACCTTTCGTTGTAAGACGAGTCCTACAAATGTTTTAAAAGGAACGGCAGTTTTGCCTTCGACAATTGCGCGCCCTTGGTCAGTTTTTAGTTTTGCGTCCATGGAGGGATTGTAGTGACTTTTCAGATGAAAAGTAACCAAAAATCTTCGCCACTGATATGAACGAAGAAATATAGAGAATGAAGAGATGTGCGCTCCTCGACTAAGCTTGCTGCGGCAACTTAGCTCTTCGTCGCTACATTGGGGTGAAGCGGTGTGATCTTCGTCCATCCGACAGTGGCGGGACGATCTCACTTTATTTCATCTTTACACAGCTTTTTTCAGTCTTTGCATGGTTTTCTCTTTGCCAAGGGCAGCTGCGACTTCGAATGCGCCTGGGCTAAAGGGTAGGCCTGTGAGGATTGCACGGAGAGGCCAAAGGAGTTGTCCTTTCTTCAGTTCTTTTTCGTCTGCGAGAGCGAAGAGGAATTCTTTTAAGGCGTCTTCATTCCAGTCGTTGAATGGTTCGAGCTTTTCTATTAGCAGTTCGATAACTTCTTTTGCAAGCTTTGCGTCTAGCTTTTGTTTTTTACTGGCGATGAGTTCCATGTCAGCTTTTGGTTCACTGTAATAATACGACAGCATCTCTGGTGCCTCTGGAAAGAACGTAATGCGGTCTTGGATAAGGCCTGCACGCTGTGCAAACTGAGGGTCGCTAGAAGCTTCTGGGTATACCTCTGCCACTAGTGGTTGTATGCGGGCTGCAAAGTCTTCTGGGCTGAAGTTTCGCATCCACTGTCCTTGGAACCAGTTGAGACGTTCGGGGTCAAACACTGCACCGCCTTTCTGAACACGTTCGAGAGAGAAGGTTTCTACGAGCTCTTCCATCGTAAATAATTCTTTTGTATCGCCGGGGTTCCACCCGAGGAGAACAAGGAAGTTGATGAGGGTTTCTGGTAAGTATCCTTTGTCGATGTAGTCCTCTGCGGCGACGTCATTTTGTCTTTTACTGAGCTTAGACCTGTCTGCATTCAGTAGTAGTGGCACATGTGCATAGCGTGGCGCTGGCCACCCAAAGTATTCAAACAAGAGTAAATGCTTTGGTGTAGAACTCAGCCATTCTTCTCCACGAATAACCATGTTGATGTCCATAAGGTGGTCGTCGACAACATTTGCTAGGTGGTAGGTCGGGAAGCCATCGCTCTTTATAAGGATCTGGTCGTCTACCTCCATTCCTTTGAATTCTATTTTGCCACGTATTTCATCTTGGAAGCGAATAACATTTCCTTCTGGAATGAGCATACGAATAACATGTGGCTCATTGTCTTCAAGCTTTTGCTTCCACTCTGCCTCTGGAAGAGTGAGTGAATTCTTCATACGCATACGAACAGATGAGTCGTACTTTGGTGCTGCGTTTCCAGCGGCACTTTCTGCTTCACGCATGTGGTCGAGATCTTCTTTTGTATCGAATGCGTAGTACGCGTGCCCCTTTTCAATAAGTTCTTTGGCGTGTGCGGTGTAGATCTCGAAACGCTGAGACTGTGTGTATGGTCCATGTGCTCCCTCTTCTGTTGGAAGCCCGTCTCGCATCATGACACCTTCGTCAGGGTCGAGACCTGCCCAATGCAGTGTTCGAAGGATGTTTTCTACCGCACCATCGATAGTACGTACTTGGTCTGTGTCTTCGATACGCAAAATAAACGTACCGTCTGTCTGCTTCGCAATTAAGTATGCATACAGCGCAGTACGAAGTCCTCCAATATGAAGCATTCCGGTAGGCGATGGGGCAAATCTGGTTCGCATACTTTAGAGTTTACAGCACTGAGTACCCTAGATCCTCTTTATTCGACGATTTCTACTGTGTAGGTAACAGGGTCGATTGGTACGTCACCTGGGCCTTTTGGTACGTTTGCAATCTCGTCGAGAATGTCCATACCATCAGTTACTTTACCAAATACTGTGTGCTTTCCTTCGAGCCAGTCTGTCCCTTCTTTTCGGTGGATGATGAAGAACTGAGATCCATTAGTGTTTGGACCACTGTTTGCCATGGCAATGTATCCTTTCTTCATAGGAAGAGACTTTAAGTTGTCCATGAACCGGTAACCCTGAAGCTGCAAATAATCTTTTACTGTTGCATTCTCGAGCTCTGGTGGAAGGTCTCCATCTACCTGGTCTTTTAGCTTTTTCTTATGGAGATTGTAGCTATCTGCATTTATCTCATCTTCGAATGACGCACCGAAGACGCTTTCTCCACCGGTTCCGTTTCCATTTGGGTCTCCTCCTTGGATCATGAAGTCTGCAATGATGCGGTGGAATGTTAGACCATCGTAGTATCCTATCTTTGTCAGAGCGATGAAGTTTGTGACAGTTTTTGGTGCTGCGTCTGCATCGAGCTCAAGTTCGATATCTCCCATAGAAGTATGCAAAATAATGTCATATTCTCCGCTAAGGATCTTTCCATCGAATACGTAATCTGTAGGGGTTGGTTCCACGGTAGTATCTGGGGAAGCCTCTGAACATCCTGCAAGCAATGCAAGTGCGAATAGAGGGATAAGGAGTAAGTGTAGGTTTTTCATAACCGACATAGGCTACTGACGAGTCGGAGCTTTATCAAGGGTTTGCACTAGAATTTTTGCTATTTGTAAAGCGGCATCTGAATGGCTTAAAGTGCGTATCTTATGCGACATTTCTGTATGTCGGTTTTTATCTGTAATCAGCAAGTGCACTGTTTGTATTAAATCTTTTTCTAGTACTGATTGTTCGAGGTGAATGCATCCTCCGCTTTTGGCAGAAGTACTGGCATTTTTATACTGATGGTCGTGTCCAACGCCTCGCAAAGGAACGAGAATAGTTGGAATGCCATTTGCAGAAAGTTCTCCGATGGACCCGGCACCTGCACGACTAAGCGCAATAGAGCTGCATGCATAGAAATGTTTTAGTTCGTCGTTTGCAAACTCTGTCTCAAAGTATCCATCACGATGTTGCTGAGTAGACTTTCCTCTGCCTGTGATGTGCAGGACGTCACAACGAAGCAGTAGGTCGTCGAGGTTTTCTATTATTGCATTGTTAAGCGCCTGGGCACCCTGGCTTCCTCCTGTAACGAGCAGTATTGGCTTGTCGCCACTAAGCCCTGTGATGCGCAGTCCTTCTTCTTTAGAACCCTCTGTAATGTTTGCACGTAGCGGGTTTCCCGTGAAGGTGTGTTTTCCGGGAAAGCCAGTGCACACCTGTGCCGCCCACTGAGATACGATACGATTTGCATGCCCACTCACCGTGTCTGATTCATGAAGGACAATTGGGATGTGTAATCTCTTTGCAACGAAGCACACCGGAATGCTGACGTATCCACCTTTGCTAAATACGATGTCTGGCTTTTGTGCGAGCAGCATTTTTTTTGCAATGCTCACTGCCTTCATTATGTGAAGCGGGTAGAGTACAGAAAGACGCGGTGCATCGAGCACGGTATGTTTGATGTGTAGCTTTTTGAGAAATGCACTGTCATCTGGGCGCGGGCTACACACAAAATGTGCCGAAGAGTTTGGGCTGATTTTTTTAAGCTCTTCCCATACAGCAACTGAGGGTGCGATGTGCCCGACAGAGCCGCCTCCAACAAATAAAGTCTTCATGGCACTATTGTAACGGTAATCTCTAGTATGCGGCCCTTCTTCGGCGTGTTTTTCGTGCATTTCTGGTCTTTCTTTCCTGGTTGATTGTTTCCTTTGAATGCATGGATATATTCAATAATATGCCCGTTGCAAGCATAATTGAGACGAGAGAAGATCCTCCGTAGCTAATAAATGGCATCGTAATTCCAGTTAGCGGGAAGAGTGCAAGGTTTACCGCCATATTGAGGAGTGTTTGAGCTGCAATCCATGTCGTAATACCGGCTGCTACTAAAAAGCCGAATCTGTCTGGTGCCTCGACGGCGATGCGGAATCCTCTATAGACAAAGATGGCGTACATTCCAAGAATAATCATGAGTCGCATGAAGCCAAGCTCTTCTCCCATCGCAGCAAAGACGGTGTCGCTTTGTACCTCTGGAAGGTATCCAAACTTTTGAATAGACTTTCCGTAGCCCAGACCAAAAAATCCTCCGCTTCCAATGGCGATGAGAGCCTGTTTAATTTGAAATCCGATAGTCTCACTAATAGACGGGTCATCGGGGCTGAGGAACGCACGGAATCTGTTTTTGACGTATTGCTTTTGCAGAATAATTGGTAGGCCGATTATGGCTGCCATTCCACCACCAAGAAGAACGTGATAAATATTTCCTCCTGCAATGAAGAACATCGTTACAGCAATGCTTGTGAGGACAAGAAACGAACCAAGGTCTGGTTGGAGTGCAACGAGAACTGTCGAAAGGCTTAGGAGAATGGCAAACGGGATAAAGCCGTCTCGCCATGTGCTAATAAGGGTTTCTCTTTTTTGTAACCACAACGCTAGATAAAAAATAAGCGTGAGTTTTAAGAACTCTGATGGCTGCAAAGAGAACGGTCCAAGTCGGAGCCAGCTGTTTGCTGTTCCGTAGTCAGAACTAATACCTGGTAGGAATACTGCAATAAGAAGGATGAGCGTAACGAAGAAGAGTGGCATCGCTAGCTTTTCCCACAGACGATATGGAACGATCATGGTGAATCCCATCACGCCGAATCCAACAAGAACGTGGAGGAAGCTTCTGAGAAGGTAAAACGAATTGCTGGTTTCCTCTCTCAGTCCTTGCTCTACCAGTCGCTGGGTAATCTGATAGCTTTCAAAAACGGATACACTGGCAATCATCGCTAGTCCAAAGAGGACGAGCACAGAGGTAATGCCAAAGAGGAGTAGGTCCATTCTGTGGAACATAAACCTATACTAGCTTCTTATTTCTTTTTGCGCATTTTTCATTCCTTTCAAAAATGACTTTCGATGTTTTCCTGCCATTGTCGGAAGTAGTGAGAGGACCTCGTATGCTGCGAGCTTGAGCCCTGTTGGAACGCGGTCAAAGTCTGGGACGTCACGCTTTAAGAGCACTGCAGATGTTCCAATTGTTTCCATGCGACGGAGCGAATCTTCCATCGTCATTGTGTGGTGATGATGGGCGAGTGCGCCATGTGCAAAATACAGAGGTACACCAATGTCGCGCAATCGCATCCCCCATTCCATGTCTTCCCATCCATACATTGTTATATTTTCGATGAAGGGTGTACGTCGTGCAACTTCTGTCGGCACACTGATGTGGCTGGTGTAGGAAAATAGATGCTGTCTTGCAGGTGGTATAAAGCTGTTTGCGTATTGTTGTATCTGCCTATAGCCAAATTGCCATCCAGATTCATCCAACCATTCCATTACTTTTGTGATCTCTATATTGGGGTCCCACTCGGTGACACCGAGGACCGCAGAGGGTGTACTCACCTTGCCGTGAGCATTCAGGTGGTGTGCGCAAGCGTCGGACTTGAGGAAGATATCGTCCCCAATAAAAAGGCAGGTGGACGACTGTGCTTTTTGCACTCCTGTGTTGCGTGCAACCCCTTGCTGACTCTTAGGAATTGATTCGTAATATACAGGTATTTGCCAAGAAGACTTGGCCATTAGTCTATCAGTCTTATCATCTTGCCCATCATGAATGACTATTACTTCGATATCGTCCGCGACGGTTTGTGCGGCTAGGTGCTGCAAACAACGCTCGAGGATTTCTGGGCGTTTATGGGTCGGAATGATGACGGACAAAAGGGGCATGGGGCTAGTATACAAAGTATTAAGGGATAAGTATTACGTATTAAGGGGAAATACGTAATACTATTTTTGTGAAATGCTTATTTATAGACTTGGCTTCCAAAGACGGCGTGATTGGGTGCATCACAGATGCGGTAGTTACATCAGAGGATGTGTCTAATCGTATTAATGATGGTGAGCTTATTCCAATTGTTAAGGGTGTGCTCGAAGAGGCTGGGTGGAAACTGAGTGACCTAACTCATATTGTATGCGTTGTTGGTCCGGGTGGTTTCACGAGTCTTCGCGTGGCAGTGACGTTTGCCAATGTTCTTGCAGACCAGTTAGGTATTCCAAGTGCGGGTGTGCATCTTTCGGAAGTGTATACAAAGCGAACAGAAGAGGATGCATATTGGATGCACTCGACAAAGAAGGATCAGCTATTTGTCTGTGGCGGACAGTGGGAGGAGCCGACACTTATTACTGTAAACGAGATCCCGTGTGGTAATTGGATGGGGGAATTACTTGAAGATCACGAAAAAGCATCTGGTGCAGAGCAGGTTCAGCTTAAAGATCTTACAGAAGTGCTTCCAGAACTGGTTTCTGCTGCAGGGTACTCTAAGGAAATACTGCACCCATGGTATGGACGTGGGTGGTAAAACAGGTATCCTCTTTGCGATGTCATTTATAGACTCTTTAAACAAACTTCTTGGCGATCCTAACGAGAAAGAGCTCAAAAAGCTCCGTGTTTTGGTGCCAAAGGTTCGTGCTGTGCAGTCATCTGATGAATACCTGGCTCTAACGCTTGATGATCTACCAAAGAAGACAGAAGCCTTTAAAAAGAGAATTGCTAATGGAGAGACTTTAGATGACCTGCTTCCAGAGGCATTCGCCCTTGTTGGACGAGCATGCGACCTGCTTACCGGTACGAAGTATGAAGAGGATGGAATGGAGTTTGTGTGGGAGATTAAGAATCCTTTTGATGTACAGATTGTTGGAGGGGTATCGCTTCACCAAGGGTACATTGCAGAAATGAGAACGGGTGAAGGAAAGACTTTTACGTGTACTATGCCGATCTACCTTAACTCGCTCGTTGGAAAAGGAGTGCATGTTGTGACGGTGAATGATTACTTGGCTAAGCGTGATGCTGCGTGGATGGGCCTTTTGTATAAAGCTCTAGGGCTTACTGTAGGAGTTATATTGCATGATAAGAATCATGAAGAGCGAAAGATTGCCTACGAAGCAGATGTTACCTACGGAACGAATAATGAATTTGGGTTCGACTACCTACGTGACAATATGGCGGTATCGAAGAACCGTCAGGTGCAGCGTGGTTTGCATTACGCCATTGTGGATGAAGTGGACTCTATTTTGATCGATGAAGCGAGAACACCACTTATTATTTCGCAGCCTGCAGGGAAATCAACAGAGAAGTATGGAACATACGCAGGTCTTGTAACAAGCCTCACCGAGAACGTCGACTTCAATAAAGATGAAAAGCAAAAAACAGCAGCACTGACAGAAGACGGTATCGCAAAGCTGGAACAGCTTCTTGGAGTGGAGAATATCTACACATCAGAAGGCTTTGAAGCAGTGCATCACATCGAGCAAGCACTTCGTGCACACGCAATGTATCGAAGAGATACGGACTACGTCGTCCGTGACGGTGAAGTAATTATTGTGGATGAATTTACGGGACGTCTCATGCAGGGGCGTCGGTACAGCCATGGTTTGCACCAAGCGATTGAGGCAAAAGAAAACGTAGAAGTGCAGCGTGAAAGCAAAACTCTTGCGACGATAACATTTCAGAATTACTTCCGTATTTACGAAAAGCTAGCGGGAATGACTGGAACTGCAAAGACGGAAGAAGAGGAGTTCGACTCTATCTATAAGCGTCGGACTGTTGTGGTTCCTACCAATGTGCCAATTGCACGAGACGATAAGCCAGACGCTATTTACCGTACAGTGGAAGCAAAATTCGTGGCAGTTGCAAAGTTTGCACGTGAGTTACATGAAAAGGGGCAGCCGGTCCTAGTAGGTACGACGTCCATCGAGAAGTCTGAAGCATTGAGTGGGATACTGACACAGGAAAATGTTCCTCATAAGGTTTTGAATGCAAAGCACCACGAGCAAGAAGCAGAGATTGTGGCTAATGCAGGTCTTAAAGGCTCTATTACCATTGCGACCAACATGGCGGGACGTGGAACGGACATCAAGCTTGGTGATGGTGTTGAAGCGCTTGGAGGTCTTGCAATCCTTGGCACAGAGAGGCATGAGTCCAGGCGTATCGATAACCAGTTGCGTGGACGAGCAGGGAGGCAAGGGGATAGAGGAGAGAGTCGATTCTTTGTGTCTATGGAAGATGATCTTATGCGACTCTTCGGTGGAGACCGCTTAAAAGACATGATGGAGAAGTTGAAAGTTCCAGATGATGTACCTCTCGAGAATTCATTTGTTTCTCGTTCCATTGAAGGTGCACAGAAAAGAGTAGAAGGTCGTAACTTCGATATCCGTCGTCATACTGTTCAGTACGATGATGTAATGAATAAGCACAGAGGAATTATTTATGTACGCAGACAGAAGATACTCGAAAAGCTTTTTGAGGTTGAGGATGACAAAGACCAAGTAAAAGACAGCGAAGATCGACCACTGCACGATGATGCACTAAACGCTTTACGTGCAGAAGCTGTTGCTATTGTTGACTTGCATGCATCAGGTGATAATGCAGAGCTATGGGACTCAAAAGAAATGAGTGAGACGGTTGCGACTCTTCACCCAGTGCTTTCACAGAAGTTTACGCCAGAAGTAATGGCCGCATATCCTGATAGAGAAACTGCAAAAAAAGAGCTTGGTGACTTCCTTGTGAAGTTTTACGAGACAAAGTGTGCAGAAGAGGATGGGTTTGTAGTGGCACAAGCAGAGCGTGTGATTACGTTGCAGAGTATTGATACACACTGGATGGATCACATTGATAATATGTCGCACTTGCGTGAGCAGGTTGCATTTGCTGGTTACGCACAAAGAGATCCACTTATTGAATATAAAGACCAAGGGTTCCGTCGCTTCCAAGAGCTTCTAGCAGAGGTGGAAAATACTATTGTGCGAACATTGCTTCAGGCAGACTTCACACAGTTTGCACCACAGTCTATGGAGCAGCGTGCAGAGGAGACATTGGATGGAATGCAAACCAATGAGGATCAAATAGAACAAGGTTTAGGGCATGGTGTTGGTGGCGGCAATAGGCAACAAAAAAGACAGAATACAAATCCAATCGTTATGAATGCAGATGATCAGGCACATGTTGCAGCTGGGCAGCCACTAGCGTCTGATAAGGTTGGTCGAAATGATCCTTGCCCTTGTGGATCGGGAAAGAAGTATAAGAAGTGTCATGGCTAAGTTTAAGGGATAAGGGGTAAGTATTATGGGGTAAGGGGTAATGTACGATATACTGTTTTTCCATGATTAAAATTCGCGATATTGTCGGTCACGAGGAGCAGCAAGATCAACTCCAAAATGATATTGAGTTTGATAATGTGTCGCATGCATATTTATTTTCGGGACCTGTGTACCTCGGAAAGATGTCGCTTGCATTACAGTTTGCGTATAAGTTACTGGCAATAGATGCAGAGGGAGAGGCAAAAAAAGACATCAAGACTGCTGTTGAAAAGAGAACACATCCAGATCTTTATGTTTTAGATATGTTATGGATGGAGGGAACAATGGAAGATTGGAATACTATTTCGAAGTATTCTAATGTGCCACAGTCACACAGAGCAAAGAAGCCCTGCGCTAAAACAGATAGTATTAGCATTGATGATGTACGTGCGCTACATGCTCGGTTGGTCGAAACAGGAACAGGCCGCTTTAGAGTGTGTATTATTCGTAATGTTGAGCGTATGAAAGATGCTGCTGCGAATGCATTCTTGAAGATTCTCGAAGAACCACCAGAGGGGCTGGTGTTTATATTGACGACACAAGCAAAAGAATCTTTGTTGCCAACTATTATTTCTCGAGCGCGCGTTATGTCGTTTGGAAGAGTGGGCGCAAAGGATTTGAAAGTATTTCTTGATGGAGTTTCTGAAGATGATCAGCGATTCATCTTACACATTGCACGTGGCGCTCCTGGTGAGGTGGTTACACTACGGGATGATCCAGATACATTACGTGAGCATAAAACAGTACACGGCAGTGCACGGATATTTTGGCAAGAGCAGTCGCTTGCACGAAAGCTTTCCATGTTAAAGCCTTTGCATACACGGGGGGCAGAGGCTGACCAGTTGCTTTTGCACTTGGGTATCACGTTACGGGAACAAGGTGCAGACGAATGTGTTGCCCATGCGCCTGCGTATCAAAAGTTTGTTGATGGGCTTCATACGAACGCACATCGTCAAATGCTTACGCAACGGTTTGCAATGGAGACACGGTAAATGCATGACTTTCTTTACCTTTGATACCAATTAGTGATAGTTTACCTTGCCGATGATCTATATACTTGTTCTCTTTGGTTCATTCTTCGCCATTTGCGCAATACTTGGTATGCGTGTTGGTCTTAAGAATAGAAATATTCGTAAGTTTGTTCATGGGGTAAAGGCTCGAACAGAAAAAGCAAAAGAGCGTGGCCTTACTATGAAAGAAACGCGGATTGAAAAGCCTGTGAGAGGGTCTCGTACATCAGCAGTTGCTATGCAAAAGCTTCGGTCTTTACTGCGCGAGGCAGAGAAGACAAGCGCACGCGACGATTATGCAGAGACAGAACGTATTCTTATTCAGGCGCTCACAGTTGCTCCAGAGTCACATGAAGCGCGTGCAGAACTCGCAAAGGTATATTTGCTTACGGGTAGAGATGCAAAAGCAGAGGCTGTGTACATAGACTTATTACAAGACCGTGCTGAGATTTCTTTTTACGCAAACCTTGGACTCGCTTGTTACCGTCAGAAAAAATATGAACAGGCGTACGCTGCTTATAAAGATGCAATGAACCTCGATCCAAAGTCTCCCGAGCGTGGTGCAGCACTTGGTCGTACATGTATGGCACTCGGACGCTTCTCCGAGGCTGCAGAGCTTCTTGAGAAGGCAAGTGAGCGGCTTGTACGCGACACAGACTTGTTGTTTCTTATTGCAAAGTGCTACGAAGCACTCGCTGACCTTTCATCAGCAGAGATCGCATACAAACGCATTCACACGTTGCAGCCATATAACGAGCTTGCAAGAGAGAAGCTCCAAGGACTTGCGAGTGTTTAGGTTTCTAAAACCTCTACTTCGACGTCTCCTTCTACTGTTGCTTGGCAACCAAGGCGCTCGCTTACTTCAGTGATACCCATATTGTCCTCTTTGTCATTTCGCTCACCAAGGTTCTCTCCACCACTTTTAACTTTACAGAGACATGTTGTACAAAAGCCATTTCCGCCACATGCATGCTCGATGGGGATGCCATTATCGAGACCTACCTGAAGCAGGGTTTCTCCCGCTTCGGTTTCTACTTCTGTAATCTGGCCGTTGACGTCGAATTTTACTTTTGGCACGAAAATAAGGGGTAAGAGGCGAGTATTAGTTTATCATGGAATCCCTTATCCCCTAATACTTACCCCTTAATACCCTGTTAAAGATCAACAACCTTCATATATCGGTTGAAGACACGGAAATTGTTAAAGGAATCGACCTGACAATCAATCCAGGAGAAGTTCACGCCATTATGGGGCCAAATGGTTCTGGAAAATCTACGTTGGTAAGCACCTTAATGGGGCATCCTGGCTATACAGTGACCAGTGGCACGGTAGAGTTTATGGGGAAAGACTTACTCGCGTTGGAACCCTTCGAGAGGGCACTTACAGGGCTTTTTCTTGCATTTCAGTATCCGAAAGAGATTGCAGGTGTAACGCTTCGCAGTTTTTTGTTTGCTGCCTATAAGGCACAGACAAAGGCCCGTAACCCTGATGCAAAAGTATCATCTCCTATCAAGTTTAAAGCGCTTCTTGAAGAGAAGATGAAGGGGCTTAAAATGGATCCCTCTTTTGCGGAACGTGCAGTGAACCAGGGGTTTTCTGGTGGGGAAAAGAAGAAAGCAGAAGTGTTGCAGATGCATGTCTTGCAGCCACTTCTTTCATTGCTTGATGAGACAGATTCGGGGCTTGATGTGGATGCACTAAAAATAGTGTCCGAAGGAGTAAATACCATGCGTGAAAACAAAGATTTTGCATGTTTATTGGTAACGCATTACGCTCGAATACTTGGTTATATTCATCCGGATCATGTGCATGTGATGGTTGATGGAAAAATTGTTGAGAGCGGAGGATCTGAGTTTGCAAAGAAATTAGAAGAAGAAGGGTATGAAAAATATGCAGCATAGTGTGATAGAATAGGAGTGATATTTCCCTCCTATTCTTATGGATGAAAAAGCTATCTACCTAAAGCCACCATTGTGGTTGCCAATCGCTGTAGCACTTGTTGCAGGATCTTTATATGTTGCAGGAAAATATGTTGAGACGAGGCATATGGATAATTTTACTATTAATGTTCAAGGACGTGGTGAGATCATGGCTGTGCCAGATATCGCAACACTAAACTTTGGCGTGCAAACAGGACGCCAAAAAACTGCAGACAGCGCAATGACAATTCTGACTGAGAAAATGACAGAAGTCATGAAAGCACTTACCGCAGCTGGTGTTGAAGAAAAAGATATTCGCACACAGTATTTGTCTCTCAATCCTAGTTATGACTGGAACGACGGACGAAGAGTTGATGAAGGATTTGAGGCGAATCAGTCTTTAGTCGTAAAAGTACGTGATCTCGAGAAGATCTCTGAAGTACTTGATGCTGGGGTGAAGTCTGGTGCTAACCAGGCGGGATCTGTGAACTTTACGATTGATGATCCAGAGAATCTGAAGGCAGAGGCTCGCGCAAAGGCGATTGCTAGCGCACAGGAAAAAGCAAAGCTACTTGCAGATGACCTTGGTGTGAACCTTGGGAAGATGCAGGGATTCTGGGAAGAGCAGGGAGGGTACGCTCAGCCTATGATGCTGCGCGCAGAGTCTATGGATATGAAGGGAGGAGTAGGTGGCGGTGGAATGGCTCCACCATTACCTGCAGGAGAGCAGGAAGTCGTCGTTACAGTGAACCTGACGTACCAGCTACGATAAGTAGTTTGTCTTTTAGTATGCTATTTGCATGATGGATTGATATTGAGATGCGTTATCTCGTACTAAGTTTTTTAGCTCAGGTAACCACTCCATCTGTTTGGTCAGTGCGACTCGAGTAAGTTGTATGCGCTCTATCAGTACCTTTAGGAGCTTTACTTTTACAACATCTTTCTCATCTACTTGGAGTTTTGACAGCGCCTCTGCTCCTTTTGTTTCAAGGAAGAGGAGCCGAGAAGCATAGTGTTCTGCAAGGCCTGTGAATCCAGATTGCTGAGTGTCTTCTATCTGTTGATAAAACCGTCCGCGTATCTCGTCTAGTCTTATGAGAGATTCTTGCATATCGAATACGAGCTCTTGCCCATGTTTTACATGTTCTTCATGTGTGGATCGTACGTTCTCCTGTTTTGTAGACCTAGATTTAAAACGTTTTTTTCGAATGTTATTGATCTGATCTTTTCGTTCTTCTGGAAGGTGGTCAACAGAGTTGTGTAGCTCAATATATTTTTTCCCATAGAGCATCAAAGACATGGTTGTAACGCGCATGGCTATGACATGCTGCCCATAGCGCGAGTCTGTAGAGATACAGTCTCTATTAGATGGTTGCTCCGATGGTTGGTGCGGGTAGTTTTTCATCAAACCTATTCATTATACCGTAGATTACTTCTTCTTCTTATTCTTTGGTACTGATTTACGCTTTCGTGGAGTCTTTGTCCTACAGGCAGCGATAAACGAGCTTGCAGAGAAGCTAGGAGTTTCTGCTTTCTCCAGATCGCTTGGCATGACAGGCTTTGGCCGAGCGCCAAGTTCGAAAACGATATCTTGGATCACTTCGTGGAAACTCTTTGCACCGACCGACCTTTTTAGAGATGAACACAGCCAGCCAAAGCTAATGAATCCACAGACGATAAAGATAGCTCTCCATTCTGACGGTCCGAGTCCGAGTGCACGCTTAAAGTTTGATGTGATGAGTGCAATCATGATTGTTGATAGTGTTGATAGCGGTGCGATCCACTCTTTCTTTCCGAGCTGTGCAATGTTTCTCTTAAGAGTGAGAAGAGCTTTATCTTGTGTAACGATAATGAGTCTTTGGTTTGTATTTTTATGAATACCAATGACACGTGCATCGAGATCTCCTGCAAGCGTGTTTAAGAATGACGATGTTGCATTTCCTTCCACCTCATCTTCGCGCTCTGCGATATCTGCTTCTAGTACAGATCGTTCACGTGAATCTGGATCAGCGAGTAGGCGATTGAGCGTATTATTAAATCCCATGGGTGGTGGAGAACAGAATTAAGTACTAAAATGTACATTTAGTACAATGTATTGTCAAAGAAACTAATGTAAAGAATATATTTATAAACCAAAAAGACCTCATAGAGGCCTTTTAGATTCTTTGAGAGCCGAGTAATTACTCTGCTGAAGATTCTTCAGTTGGAGATACTTCTTCTGGAGCGTCAGTTGCTGGAGTATCACTACATCCGCATCCGTCTCCATCTACAAATAGTGAGCTGTACATATGAGTAAAGGTTTAAAAAATAGATGTACCTAAAGTAGAGGTTTGCTTGGTAAATTGGCAAGTAAGAATACTGTACAATGCGCAATTCATGCTACAATCTCGCACAATGACTGATCCAATCTTCTCCAATCTTGATCGCAACGTTTTTGATGAAGCAAACCCTTCTCCTTATACAGATGGAGTAGAACGTGGCGTGTCTGAAAAGTTAGTACGGCAAATATCAGAGGATAAAAATGAGCCAGAGTGGATGCTTGAACATCGACTGAAGTCGTTAAAAATATTTCAGGAGAAGCCAATGCCAACGTGGGGTGCAGACCTGAGTACGTTAGACCTTGATGATATTATTTATTATGCACGGAGTGGGGCAGTTGAAACTGATGACTGGAAAGAGGTGCCAGAAGATATTCGTAAAGTGTATGACCGACTGGGAATTCCAGAAGCTGAGCGTCGTATGCTTGCAGGCGTTGGTGCACAGTATGAAAGTGAAATGGTGTATCACAATTTAAAGTCGCAGTGGGAAGACTTGGGTGTTGTATTCCTCGATATGGACGTTGCACTGCATAGCCATGAGGAAATAGTAAAAGAACATTTCATGAAGTGTGTTCCAGCGAGTGACCACAAGTTTGCGGCTTTGCATGGGGCTGTGTGGAGTGGCGGGACATTTTTGTATGTCCCGGAAGGTGTGACAGTATCTGACCCCTTACAGGCGTACTTCCGTATGAATGCGAAGAACATGGGGCAGTTCGAACACACACTTATTATTGTTGAGGCTGGCGCTGATGCTCATTACATCGAGGGATGTAGTGCACCGAAGTACGGTTCGCAGGCTCTTCATGCAGGGCTTGTAGAAATCTTTGTCAGAGAAGGGGCAAAGATGCGATATAGCTCTGTCGAAAACTGGAGTCGTGATACGTATAACTTGAATACCAAGCGTGCCATTGTTGAAAAAGATGGAACGATGGAATGGATCGGGGGGAACATGGGATCAGGGGTTACCATGCTCTATCCGTGTTCAGTGCTTGCTGGTGAAGGGGCACGGTGTGACCACATGGCGATTGCATTTGCGAATGCTGGTCAGTGGCAGGATACGGGTGCAAAGATCATTCATGCAGCGCCACATACATCTTCTACGGTTATCTCTAAGTCTATTAGTAAGGGCGGAGGGTGTAGCGTTTATAGAGGACTTGTAAAGATTGTAGCGACCGCACACGACTGTACCAGTAGTGTGGAGTGTGATGCATTGCTTCTCGATGAAGAGAGTCGCACTGATACCGTGCCAGATATTCAGATCCGTAATAACGATGTTACGATTGCACATGAAGCAAAAGTTGGACGCCTTTCTGAGGAGGATATTTTTTACTTAACAAGTCGTGGACTTGCAGAAGTTGAGGCACGAGCAATGATTGTTAATGGTTTTATCGAGCCAATTGTAAGACAGCTACCACTAGAATATGCAGTCGAAATGAATAGGCTCATCGAACTCGAAATGGAGGGCAGTGTTGGTTAGGTTATCCCGTTAAAAGATCTCCAAATGTTTATGCAGCAGTGTCATATTGCTTTGGTGCACTTGTGAGCTCTCTGAATTTTTTGTTAAAAGCATTGCTTACTGAACCGATATTTAAGATTGCATCTCTATTTGGTTTGGCGAGGGCATCAAACTCTTCAAGAGTTTGCACTGCTTCGAACTGGTCTACGAGATTTGAATGTGGTTCTGTCATGGGTATGTGGGCATGTGTTTTAATTGTATATTTGTGTCTCAATTTCTAAAACGCGTACATGTATTTTTTCGAGCTTTTTAAGCATCGCTTCGTTTGCTTCATAGCCTTGGAATGAGACTAACAGTGAACGCAGATGAGCTAGTTCATCTGCATTTTGATTACTGATTTGATTGAAGACGCGATCAATACGATTGATCATGTTTGCAATAAACCCTTTAGCATCTTTTGCCTCGAGTAGCTTCTGACCATTATGCTTCAACAGTTTTTGCGTTTCGCGTGCTGTATCTGCTTGGTCTTTGTCTATATGAAACATGGCACCGCGATTACCAAGCATTCTGGTAAATTTCGGGTCGCCTTTTTCGAATTCTTCTTTGTTTGGTCCAAATTTAATCATATATACATTATACTATAATCTATTAATAAAGACAACGTATCAATTATAGGTGTATGGTCTACTTATCCTTCTTTTTCTCTTTTTTCTTTCTTTCCTCCTCCTGACTTCCACCTATACCATTCATAAGCCTTATTATAGCATAAAACCCGTGACGATGGGAGCGATATAGGGCACCATACCTGGGTGAATATTCCTGCATTTGTTCAATCCGAAGGCAATACCTTTACGATCACTGTGCCAATTGGCATGCAGTTACGCGAAACGGTAGCACTGCTAGTGCCTCATGGAGCTTCTGTTGTTATTACCTCAGAAGAGGATAGCCAAGCGATGGTCTCTCTTACATTGGAAGGAGCTGCATCGGTAGATGTTACTGTGCAAGCGAATGCGACACTGTCTGTTGTATCTTTGCAGACTGACCCTGGTGTTGTACGGCATAAAAATACTGTTTCTGATGGGGGAACTGTGCACGTGCAAAATATTTCGTTGGCAGCAGAGGTTGACCACGAGCTACGGTCATTCCTTCAAGGTGAACATGCTGTGAGTAATGTGGATTGGATTTTCTATGCAAAGCATGCAGAGAAACACCGTATTTCGGCACGAAATATTTTTGATGCGAAGTATGGAGGAGGAGAAATTATTATGAAGGGTGTTGCAGAACATACAGCCCATGTCTTTTGTGATGGGATGATAGAGATCGGACTACAAGGCGGTGGTACAGATACCTACTTAACAGAGAATGTGCTAATGCTTGATGGGACCGCTAAGGTTGATGCTATCCCAGGGCTCGAGATCAAGACGAATGATGTTAAAGCATCGCACAGTGCAACGGTCAGTAAGGTGACACCAGAGGACTTATTTTACTTTGCTACTCGTGGTATCGATGAGACAGAGGCACGGCAAATGTACATTCAAGGATTCCTCGGAGACCTTACTGCAAAAATAACTGACACCGCAGTACAGGACATACTACTAGAGCAGATAGAGCAAAAACTTATAGCGTAGGCTCTTCTTTCGGTGCTACTTTTACCGGTTGAATACCGTACTTATTAACACGGAAGAGATCTGGTGTGAGTGGATAGTCTTCCTCAGTTTCATATTCTGTCCGTACTTGTTGTGCAAAGGCATCAAATATTGGGAAGTCTTTATGCCAGAAGATAAGAAAATCTCGTGTTGGAATTGCTGCAATATATTCGCTGCCAACTTCGCGTGCGATTGCCTTACGGACACCTGCACTTAGTAGGCGAACAGCGGAAAAACCATCATCGAGTTCGACGATCACGTACATAGCAGTTGGGTCTGACTCTGCTGCCTCTGCGACCTCTACATTGATGTTCTGAGAACGCTTGTCGAGATTACGCAAGGCTGTATCGTAGAGCGTGTCTTCATCGATCTGCCAGATATCAAGTTCTTCTTGGCTAATGAATTGATAGAGCGTACCTGCCTCTACAACGAATCCAATATCGACACTTGGAGAGAACTCTTTGGTGATGATGTCCTCTGTCTCTTTAAGGTCTACAGTGGTGAACTGGGGTAGTATGTTATCGCGAATGGCAATCCATTCAGGAGCGCCTCTGCTGCCCTGTACAACGGCAATAACGATTCCTATAGCGATGATAACCGCTACTGCTCCCCCTATGATGTATGCCTTATTTTTCATCTCGCCTATTGTACCCATTTCCCTGCTTTAGGGGATAAAAACACGAGAATTATCATGGGTAGAATACTTGTCATTATCTATAAATTGTGGTTTCACTCGCAGTGATTCTCTTGATTTTCTTGGTCGGTTGTTTTATGTAAAATATTTATCGATACGGTTTTGCACAGCAGGGGATTTCCTTTTAATAAGCGTATAAGATTCTGCTCCGGTAAATGCATGTGCACTCCATTCCATTTCCATGGGTATGACGTAACCTTTGGTCGAGCCAAATGCAGCTTCTCTAAAAGTTATTATTGCTTCAACCAGTATGTCATTTTGCTCTACAACCTCAAGACACTTCATTTTTGTGTGTTGTATAAATTCTTCAACACCAGGAATACTAAAAACATGTACGTTTCCATCAATCTGTAGGCGAAAGGTTTCCTGATTGATAATTTGTTCACGATGAGATGCTTGGTCGATCATACGCAGGCAGTATCTTTCAATTATTTCCCCAATGACTAGTGCATATACTTGCTTCTCTGCACTTGGCACCGGTGTTACCTTATGGCCAACAAGAACGTCTGCGCGATTCATAGATAGATACTACTCTCTCAGTTTTGTTTTTTGCAAATGTTATAAAAATTGCATGTACAAAAAAAGCTACTTCACAGCATCGCAGCAATAATAATTTTGAGCCGAACCGAAACGTGATACTAGTTAAAGTCATTCACGAATCAGCTTTCGAACCCGGACCCAATACCCTGATTCCTATAAATAAGAAACAAAGCATTGGGGGTAGCTCCGGTCAATCGAGTTACATGATGGCATTGCTACCGGCCAGAGCATGTACTTCAGAGATAAATTCCCTGGTAAGGAAGTGTTCCATCCGCAGGTTCTCCTACGGATACCTTGTTACGACTTAGTCCCAATCAGCAGTTTCACCGTGGTACCCCCCCTTGCGGGTAAGAGTGCTTCGGGTGCCCCTGCCTTTCATGACTTGACGGGCGGTGAGTACAAGACCCAGGAACATATTCACCGTGACGTAGCTGATTCACGGTTACTAGCGATTCCAACTTCATGAAGTCGAGTTGCAGACTTCAATCCGAACTGAGACTGGTTTTTTGAGATTTGCTTACCCTCGCGAGTTCGCTGCTCTTTGTACCAGCCATTGTAGCACGGGTGTTGCCCTAGGTATAAGGGACACGCAGATCTGACGTCATCCTCACCTTCCTCCGCCTTGGAGGCGGCAGTCTCCTATGAAAGTACAACATAGGATGAGGGTTGCGCTCGTTTGCTGACTTAACAGTACATCTCAAGACACGAGCTGACGACGACCGTGCATCACCTGTCACTCCATTCCTTGCGGCACTTAACTATTTCTAGTCAATTTGGAGGATGTCAAACCTAGGTGAGGTGCTCCGCTTATCATCGAATTAAACCCCATGCTCCACCGCTTGTGTGGGTCCCCGTCTATTCCTTTAAGTTTTAATCTTGCGATCGTACTACTCAGGCGGTGTGCTTACCGCGTTAGCTTGGACACCGAATATGATTGAACATCCGACATCGAGCACACATCGTTTACGGCGTGGACTACGGGGGTATCTAATCCCCTTCGCTCCCCACGCTTTCGTCCATGAGCGTCAGTACATACCCAGCAACCTGTTTTCACTTTTGGCGTTCCTACGTGGATCAACGGATTTTACCCCTACACACGTAATTCCAGTTGCCTCTGTATGACTCTATCTCGAGAGTTTCCGACACATCACGGAGTTGAGCTCCGAACTTTAATGTCAGACTTTTCAAGACGCCTGCGGACGCTTTACGCCCAGTAATTCCGAGTAACGCTTGCACCATCCGTATTACCGCGGCTGCTGGCACGGATTTAGCCGGTGCTTTCTCCTGAGGTACCGTCAAAAATTTCGTCCCTCAGAACAGAAGTTTACAACCAAAAGGTCGTCATCCTTCACGCGGTGTCGCTCCGTCAGGGTTGCCCCCATTGCGGAAGATTCCTCACTGCTGCCTCCCGTAGGAGTATGGGCCGTGTCTCAGTCCCATTCTGGCTGATCATCCTCTCAGATCAGCTACCCGTCATAGTC
>JABJGX010000043.1 GCA_018662075.1 Candidatus Peregrinibacteria bacterium
GCGTTTTATGGGTTATAAATGGAGCGGATGACGAGATTCGAACTCGCGACCTTCGCCATGGCAAGGCGACGCTCTAGCCAACTGAGCTACATCCGCATTGCCGAAATCCTACGGATATTCAGGCTTTGATGCAAGCGAATGCTCGTTCACTCAGAGAGGACTTGATGTATGACTGGTAATGTCTTCTAATACTATCATTTTGTCATGTAATCTTTACAATTCTGGGTCGTATGCTCGAAGGAAGAGTGTTTTTCTGCTATAATACTATGATGCTTAAACACAAAGACACCATTATAAATGTAGGACTCACCTTCGTGGCGATGGGAGTTCTTATCGTGCTTGGTGGTAATTCTACGGAGATTCATGACGCCTATAAGGGGTTAGAGGGAAGCGTGATCATTGCTACTCATGATCCGAATAGCTCACATGAGATTTTTTCCTCAATAACAATCTCAACTGCATTCAGTTCACAACCAATCTCAACTGCATTTAGCTCACAACCTATCTCGAGCGCTTTCAGTTCACAACCAATCTCAACAGCGTTTAGCTCACAACCGATTTCAAGTGCATTCAGTTCAGAACCAATCTCAAGCGCCTTTAGTTCAACACAACTCTCAAGCGCCTTTAGTTCTGTGCAGCTTTCAAGTGCATTCAGTTCACAACAACTTTCAAGCGCCTTTAGTTCACAACAACTTTCAAGTGCCTTTAGTTCAACACAACTCTCAAGCGCCTTTAGCTCTGTACAACTCTCTAGTGCGTTTAGCTCTGTACAACTCTCTAGTGCATTTAGCTCGGCACAAGTTTCAAGTGCATTCAACTCATCACAAATTTCTAATGCCAGATCTTCTACACAGGTTTCAAGCTTCGGCTTTAGCTCTACCGGAAGTACAGGAACAACTGGTGGAACTACAGGTGGGACGAGTGGAGGAACTTCTGGTGGAACTTCAGGAGGAGGAACACTTGGAGGAGGAACCTTTGGTGGTTTTGGTATTACAGGAGGATTCCAAGGAGGAACAGTTGGTGGTGGTACTGTAGTTGGTGGAATCATTGGAGGCGGAGGAGGGTCTACTACTACAGGTGGTGGTGGAGCGTCTGGTAAGCCAAAGAAGTCTTCTGACCCAGCACCGAAAGGTGCGTGTAAGGCTGGGGACCCGTGTGTTCCTTTACTTGCACCGCTTGGCAGCCTAGACCGTATCCCAGTCCAAGGAGGAACCGGAGCATCTGGTGCTGTGCAGACATTTATTAATTACTTTAACAATGCATGGGGACTTCTTCGGGTCATCTCGGTTGGGTTCTGTGTGCTATGGATTTTGATTGGTAGCTTCTTTATTTTGATCTCTGGTTCGGATGGCGGAAAGCGTAGTACTGGTAAAGGAATTATCACCTGGGCTATCATTGGTTTGATTATCGTAGAGTTTGCAGGATTCTTCCTTCGAACTTTGAATGACATCTTCTTTGTATAATGATTAATACACTTCTCTCGTTGGCATTAGGAATGGTTCCTCGCGTTGCTGCAGCGTGCCCGTTTGTTGGTATCGATTGTGATCCAACATCGAACCTTTCGATCTTTATCGAGAATACTGCATATATTCTTGTAGAAATTGTATCGGGGCTATCTGTACTGTTTGTTGTTATTGGTGGTGCATTTATGCTGATGAACTTTGGAAATGAGTCTACCCTTGAAAAAGGAAAGAAGTCTGTCTTCTTTGCGCTTGCTGGTTTTGCTTTGGCACTGTCTTCACAAGCTATTATTTCATTCGTTGTGGTGCAAACAGCGGGCGTCGCTCCGGTGTCACCGCATTTGGAAATCATGAGAGTGATGATAGATTCTATGTTGTTTATCTTCAATGGAGTCTTTGCTCTTATGATGCTTTTCTATGGATTCAAGCTCGTTATTGCTCGTGGTCAACAGTCTGAGTTGGATTCTGTAAAGAAGGGGCTGGTGTGGACTATTGGAGGCGCACTGACTATTAACTTGGCATATGCACTGGTACAGGCAACTGTTAACCTCGGATTTTAATGAATATTATAGTCAGACTATTGCAGGCAACCGTTGAAACAGCATTCGCTCAGGATGCCTGGGGAATCTATTGCGATGCACTTGGGACCGCATGTGGAAGCGGAAAGATGTATGTTGCTCAGCTTGCCGTTCGTGTTATTGATGCCATTATTATCCCTCTTGTTGGTGGAATTGCCGTTATTGCTGTGTTGTGGGCTTCTGTCAAAATGACTGCTTCATTTGGAAATGATCAAGGAAAAGAGGATGCAAAAAAGATCGTTGGATACGCTGTTGTCGGTATTGTACTGAGTATTACGGGATATAGTATTGTAAAATGGATATGTGAGCTCATTCAGATGTCGACAGGAGGATCGGGCTTTTGCGTATAGAAACTCTGAAGAACGCATGGTAGTTGGTAGTGGTTTTTTGCTATGCTTTGTCTATGTCTCGACAGTACGTCACAACCGCTATCGATTATCCAAATGCAGCCCCTCATATGGGACATGTTTTGGAGAAGGTTCTTGCAGATGTTATGGCGAGGTGGTTTAGACTTCGTGGAGATGCTGTCCGTTTCCAGATAGGAACAGATGAGCACGGCACAAAGATACAACGCACAGCGGAAAAAGAGAGGGTGACACCTCAGGATTTGGTGGACAAGAATGTAGAGTTGTTTGAAACGTTGTATACAGAGCTCAACATTAGTTACGACATGTTCATTCGAACGTCAGACCAAAAGCAGCACTGGCCAACAGTGCAGGCATTATGGACAAAGCTGGAGGAGGCAAAGATGCTTGAGAAGCGAAGTTATACAGGGCTTTACTGTAGTGGGTGTGAGCGTTTTATGACCGAGAGAGATCTGGAAGATGGTATTTGTCCAAATCATAAAGTGGCACCTGAAGAAGTCACAGAAGAGAACTTTTTCTTCTTGATGAGTAAAGACACACAGAATCTAAAGAAGCTTTTAACGGCAGATTGGGACGGAGAAACATACCGAATTATTCCATCATCACGCGAGAAAGAAACATTGTCTCTTATTGAGCAGGGGCTTGAAGATGTGTCGTTCTCTCGACCTAGGTCATCGCTTACGTGGGGTGTTCCAGTGCCGAGTAATGATAACCAAACGATGTATGTGTGGTGTGATGCGCTAACAAATTATATTTCAGGACTCGGGTTTTTTACAGACCATGAAGATAAATCATTTTGGGATGACGCAACGGTAACGCATGTCATTGGAAAAGATATTGCACGGTTCCATGCACTCATTTGGCCAAGTATGCTCAGGGCTGCAGGTGTTCGTATCCCGGACCAGCTTTTGATTCACGGGTTTTTAACATCAGAAGGGGGCAAGATGAGTAAGTCGCTCGGTAATGTTGTGAAGCCGAGTGATGTCCTTGAAAAGTTTGCTGGTAACCCAGATCCTATTCGATTCTTCCTGAGTCACGAGATTCCGGTTGGTAACGATGGAGACTTCTCGTGGGATCGTTTTGAAAAACTTTATGATGCAAAGCTCCGCAATGCTATGGGTAACTTATTAAATCGAGTTCTTGTCTTACTTCAAAAAGAGGGTGGGGAAGTGACTGTTCCAGATTCACCATCAGATAAAGAGCAAGCAGCAGAAGGCTGGAAGGAATTTGCAGCATCTATGGATGCGTTTGATATTCACAGCAGTGTCGCCCAAGCTATGAAACTTGTTGATGTGCTCAATGCAGCTATCGATACAACAAAGCCATGGACACTAGAAGGAGAGGAGAAAGTAGTACTTCTGTCACGATTTGCAGAATCGTTGCGTCACATCGCACTGATGCTGCTCCCAATTATGCCAGATACAGCAAAACGGATGACAGAGCAGCTTGGAGTATCGTATGCAGATTCGATGACAGATAAAGATTTCGTCATCACAGAGCAAATGCAGCAATTTGGAGGTCAAAATGACTGGAAAGCAGTCGGTGAGCCAAGTATCCTTTTTGCGCCTTTAACGTAAAGCGATCGGAGAATGCCGAGGGAGAAACCAAGGAATGATCCAGAAAGCAGAGGGTAAGGCGATTTATATACTTTCCACATTTAATTATGTTCGATCCAATGGCTGATCTCGCAGGAGACGGCATCTCAGGAGAAGAAATGCCCAAAAAGCCTGCAGCCGCTCCACGGTCTGCAGCACCTAGTCGTCCACCACGTAGTGGGGGGGGCGCTGGAGGTAGTAACCGTAGTTACGCAGATGAAGTACACTCTGTTACTATTCACGCACGTCAGCGTACATTCTACGTCGACTTGAAGAAGAGTGATAACGGTAAGTTCTTCAAGCTATCAGAGAAGTCTCGTGGTGGTCAGAAGATTACTATTATGTTCGACTCTGAAGACCTCGATAAGTTCATCGATGCTTTCCAGGAAATGAAAGCACACATATAAAAGGAGTGAAAAGAGTCACAGGATTCAAAGGAGTCAAAGGAGTGATAACTTCTCTGGCTCCTTCTATTGTATCCTGTGATTCTTGTACATCTTGTACATCTTTTGAATCCTGTACTGTTTATAATTCAATATCTTCTACAGGTACTATGTATCCGTTGACTCGTGGATTACTAATCATCATATA
>JABJGX010000019.1 GCA_018662075.1 Candidatus Peregrinibacteria bacterium
ATACTGGTGCACACAGTTGCACTGGTTGGTTTTTACCCCCTCTTCACAGTAGAGGGGCTGATTCTGGCCCTTGTGTCGACTCCGATCTTTGGTATGGCGATTACGGTCGTCTATCATCGATACCTGACACACAAAGGCTTTAAAACCTCTACCTTTATGCATCGTGCACTTTCCATCTGGGGAATGCTCGCTGGTGAAGGGCCGCCTCTTATCTGGGTAGCAAATCATCTTGACCATCATGGTCACTCTGACGAAGATGGCGATCCTCATAGCCCGAAGCACGGGTTTTGGCATAGTCATATGGGTTGGATGATGAAAGCTGATGAGAGTGGTGAGTTAAATACTTTGTTTATGCGGTATGTACCCAAGCTGCAAAGAGACCCCTTCATGCGAATGCTGAACAGGACGTATATCTGGTGGCACGTTGCTGTCGGATTCCTTCTATTCGGTATTGGGTATTTGTATGCCGGACCTCATATGGGTGGATCGCTCGTCATTTACGGACTATTCATTCGGATGATGCTTGTATGGCACATCACGTGGGCGGTTAATAGTGTGACGCACGTTTGGGGGTATCGTACCTACGAAACCACTGACGATAGTCGCAACAATTGGCTTGTCGCATTCTTCGCTGTTGGTGAGGGGTGGCACAACAACCATCATGCTTTTCCGGCTTGCGCTCGAGCAGGTCACCGCTGGTGGGAGATCGACATTTCGTATTTGGTGGTCATTTGGCCTCTGAAAATGATTCGAATTATCTGGGATGTTAATGATAAACTTCCAGATAAAAGCAAACGATTAGGAACATGAGACTTCGGTCTCAAGAGAGACGTCACTTGTCGTGGCGTCTTTTTTTATGTGCGTGAATATCTGCTGAGGCCAAGCATGACGACGAAAAGTGCAATGGCTGCACCTATTTTTCCGTTTGTGGTGAGAAATAGTGCAGTAATACCAAAGAGCGTTCCGAGTGTTGCAGTGAGAAGAATAATTTTTCGCTCGCTCCACTGTTTTGCTAGTAAACGGTGGTGCAAGTGTTCGTTGGTGTCGTTTCCTTTTAGCGGACTAGTGCCTTTGGCAAGCCTGCGAATGACGACGAAGAGAACGTCGATCAGGGGAACACCAAGAACAAGAAATGCTGTTGCTACTTTTCCTCCTGCGTAAATGGTAAGGACTCCGAGCATAAGACCAAAAAACATAGCACCCGTGTCACCCATGAGTACACGATTCGGTGGGAAGTCGAAGAGGAAGCCTGCAAAGCAGATGCCAGCGAGGACGAATGCAATAAGTGCAAGCTCTGGCTGGTTCACTCTGTCGCTTATAGAGAGAATTCCGATGACAAGAAAACCAATAGTGCTCAGTGTACTGACTTGGCCAGGAATTCCATCGAACCAGTTGAGTGCATTCATGCAGAGCATTAGCCAAAAAATAGTAAACACTCCACTCCATAAGGGGAGGGGGCCGAATAGCGTGGTTGGGATGTCGATGGTGTCGAGGTTTAGTAGTCCGTCTGCAAGGAGAGGATTTGTTAGGGTGTAAATGCGGGAGCCCGTTGCAAATATGATGAACGCAACGAATGCTTGCACCAACAGTCGAAGCTTTGGTGGAACGGTTCGGCGGTCGTCTATAAAACTGACGAGTGCGAGGAGAAAAATGGCTGAGAGTATTCCGGCTGTTTGCGCAGTCCATGGTGCGATAAATGTATAGATACTGACAAACGTTAGGATAGACAAGATGCCTGTTGGGTAGGGGAGGCGGTCGCGCTTCAGGCCATACCTCTCGGGGAAGTCTAGGATGCCGAGTTTGACGAAATCCTTAAGAGCAACCCAGTGCAGAAGGGCGCAGATACCAAATGCCAAAAGGGGAATTGTCAGTGACATATTCATGACGGCATCATACTATAGATGCATGACAAATCCTCGTACAAATCCGGAAAGAGAGCTTATGGGAATTTTGGGTTCTTTGGATAATACGTCAGAGGAGATGTCGTGGTGGAATGCAGAATTTAAGAAACTAGGCATGGATGCGGCTCTCAGTCGGTATCCAACAGAACCAGAGACACTCCCAGAGCGGTTAAGCGAGATGTTTCACTTTGATAGGCGAGGGTATATAGTTGGAAAAGGGCTACAGAAAGCTATAATACCATTACTTGATCATATAGATTCTTCTGTAGAGCTTGCCCTGAACGGTAGTGAAGGGGAGGGGACCGTGGATACAGTTTATAATCAGAGAGGCGTTATGACTGGATATTTTTGTAACGGTAATAGGCAAAAAAGGTGGACTATATGGTTGAAAGAGGGGTAGGGGACCTTCAGCCTCCCTTGAACACTATTTTTATTTTGTGATGTGTCAATCTGATGTAATATCGCGGCATGAAATATCCTACACTTGACCAGGCACAATTATCTGGGAAGACAGTACTTCTTCGCGCAGGTTTTGACGTTCCTATTACAGATGGGGTAGTAACAGATACAGCACGCATTGACGCGGTTACCCCAACTATGAAAAAGATCTTAGACGAAGGCGCTGCGCTTGTTATTATGGCACATCAAGGAAGGCCAACCCCACGACGCCAAGGCTATGAGGGGCAAGAGGGTGAGAGAAATCCAGAGATGAGTCAGAGACCACTTGTACCAGTTCTTGAAAAGATTTTAGGAGTGCCAGTTCAGTTTGCAGACCACTGTTGTGATGAAAAAGCAAAGCTTCAAGCGCACAACTTGCAACCAGGTGAGGTGTTGCTTCTAGAGAACTTACGATATGAAGCTGCCGAAAAGAGTAAGGAAGTCATAGAGCGTGATAAAATGGGGAAGGCGCTCGCCGACCTTGCCGACATTTATGTAAACGATGCTTTTTCAAATGCTCACAGAGACCACGCGTCTATGACATCTGTACCGAAGTACATTCCGGGGTATTTGGGGCTTAACATTCAGCACGAGCTGGAGGGACTGATTCAGGTTACAGATAACCCAAAACGTCCTCTTACACTCATTATTAGCGGAGCGAAGATCGAAACAAAAGTGCCAGTCATCAAACAGTTTTTGGATAAAGGCGATGACATTTTGGTGGGAGGATGCATTGCCAATACATTGATCGCGGCTCGTGGGTTTGATGTGGGTGTAAGTAAGTGGGATGACACCTATAAAGGACTTGCACAGGAGCTTATGCTTGCAAGTGAGAGTGACGAGAACGCCACTATTCATATCCCTCGTGATGTTATTGTTTCATCGAATCCAAAGGACCATGCAGTGAAGGTAGATATCCCTGTAGAAGATATTGAAGGAGATATGGGAATATACGATGTTGGCGCTGTCACTATCGAGCGTTACAAAGAAATTATTGCCCAGTCCGGTACCATCGTATGGAACGGCCCTCTTGGACTGTACGAGATCAATAGCTTCTCCCATGCATCGAAGCGCATTGCAGAGGCGATTGCAGAGGCGACAAAGAATGGTGCCACGAGTATTGTTGGTGGAGGTGATACGCTCGATTTCCATGAGCGATATAACTACAGCCTCGACGATTATACTTTTGTGAGTACTGCGGGTGGTGCGATGCTTGACTATATCTCTGGTAAGAAGCTTCCAGCATTAGAAGCACTCACGAGTAAATAATTTCGTGGTATTATGTCTCGGTGACTCCCCAGACTTCCATCACCGTTCTTTTTCCAGATCAGGATGAAACGCTTGCGTCTTTTGAAAGGCGTATTAAAGATTCCACGGGAGAGATTCTGATTATTTTTTCCGATCTTGAACCTCTGATTCTCGGACAGAAAGATCTTCGTAAACGTGTTTTGGCGCTTTGCAAAAAGTACAGCACACGCCTACGGATCGCGACCCGTAGTACGATGCTTTCAAAAGTTGGGCGTGCGAAGGGAATTCGTATTGTTGGGTCGGTACAGGATTTGCGAAAGCTTTTAGACGGGCATCCTTTGCTCGACGATGCCCTTCGAGAGTTTCTTCCGCATGTATGGCGGCAACAGTTACGAAGCAAGTTGCAGTCTATGGGACTGCTTAGTCTGCCAAAGATCCGCATCTGGTCTTTGATTATTCTTAGTTCTACGCTGTTTCTTTTTATATTCTTTAAACTACTTCCGTCTGCAACTATTGCGGTGTATCCCACAGACGAGACGCTATCGCAGACCGCGAACATCTTCTTGGCACAGTCTGGATCTACGGCGGACCTTCCTGCTCGTGTCCGTGTGATGGATCTGATTCCAATAGTTGTCCGTGTTGACCATAGCATTACGTACGACCAGATCAGTCGAGAGTTTATAGGTGAAAATGCGAAAGCAGCAATGAAAGTGATAAATAACTCTACAGAGCCGTATTGGTTAAAGGCTGGTACTCGGCTACAGAACCAAGCAGGTATGATTTTCAGACTAGATGAATCTATCAAAATAAATCCTCTGGATAGTATGCTTGTCCGCGCCGAGGCAGAGCCAGAAGACTTATACGGAGAGATTGTAGGAAAACGCGGCAATATTCCTGCGGGACTAAAGTGGGATTTCCCAGGACTTACACGTGAAGAGAGGATTTTGGTCTATGCAGAGAATACCGAGAAAGGAGAAGGAGGAGTGACAGATTTTAAGACTGTACTTAGCGAAGACGATCTGAAGCTTGGAAAAGCTCAACTAGAACAAGAGCTTTTTTCTTTGGCAAAGAGAATTGCGGACGAGCGTAAAGATGTGACAAATGCGGAAAGCGATGAGTCTGTTCTAGAAATGCTGTATTACGAAGAGCTCACGACGGTTGAGTATATGGATCTTGAAATGCCAGATGAGTTTATAGGTCTTCCTATTAAATCTATCCCGATATCCGGAAGCATCGAATACACCACTTACGCATACGACACTCAGCAAGTGCTCGAGATGCTGAGCAAAGAACTTCGGTCGCATGTTGGCGAAGGCCGGCGACTACTTGAAGACAGCCTAACCCTCGACCGTCTGGTCGCGCACGTTATCGACTATCAGCTTGATTTCTCGTGGGTCAAGCTAACGGTCGACCTTACAGGTACTCAGCAGTATATACTAGACCCACTATCACCAACTGGTGCCGTGTTTGCAAAGAAGGTCCGCGAGAGTGTGAAAGGTCTTCATATAGAAGATGCAGAGCGCATTGTTGATAATTATCCAGAGGTAAAAAAAGCAACCGTTTCCATTTGGCCACCGTGGAGTCGGTACTTACCAGGAATCCCATCGCACATTGTTGTGGAGCCAGTTGTGGAGTAAGGATTACGAAGACTACAACGATTACAGAAATTCGTGTAGAGTAGAGGTTCATGATTCAATCAAGTTCACATCTACGCATTGTTATCTTAACCATTAAGACGTCATTTGCTTTAGGGCTTGCTGTCGTAGTTTTACTTATTGGGCATGTTATTTCTCAGTTTGGTGGTAATGCAGTCTTTCCAGCTGATTGCGCGTTAGTATTTGGTGCTGCAGTTCATGGAATAGGTACTGCGGGTCCGGGTATTACTAGGCGCGTTACTACTGCTGCAGATTTGTATCATGAAGGAAAAGTACAGAAGTTATTTTTGACCGGAGGAAAAGGGGACGAGAACAAAGAGAGCGAAGCACATGTTATGCGTAAAGTTGCCCTTCTTCAGGGGGTAGACCCAGAAGACATAGTGCTTGAGGAACAGGCAACTTCTACTATCGAGAACATAATGCTCACCACACCGCTACTGACTGATTGTAAAAGTATAGTAGGCATTTCAGATAGATATCATCTAGCGCGTATTGCGTACTTAGGAGACATCCAAACATATCCAGCAGACAAGCTCCCTACTCGAGCGTTCGAAGTTCGTGCGGTACTAAGAGAAGTTGCTGCATTCCTCTATACCTTCGGTATTCGACTGCAGGATATCGCGCTCTAGGACCTCATATACCTATATATGACTAAAACGCCTTAGAACGCGAATATGGCCATAAGTGCTAAATTTGTGCTTTAATAGGCAATTGGGGATGGGTAGGGGGTTTAGTTGTATACATTTTTTATACAAAGCAGGTGATCGATCGTCTAAGAAGGGAAGTGGAAAGTGTACTTTTAGAGAGTAGACATACTTTCAACGGTTCGCGCAATAAAGAGAGAAGTGTACAAAGTATAACTTTATAAAAAAGAGAAGTGGTAACTATAGTGTGCGCTATTTACCTAATGAACACAGTTTTTATATATGAATGCAGGATTTGACTTTGTCAATTGATAGTTAACATAAAATGCATTATGTTAAGTAGTAGATAATGTGGATAACCACTTCCCTCACTCATGACAGTTGATAACGCGCTAACGTCGGCCATAGATAGATACCTCGTGTTTATGAAGGCAGAAGAAAACAAATCCCCGCTTACCATCTCTTCGTATACTCAGTCACTAAACATGTTTACCAAACTTGGTGGGGTTATCTCCCCTTCCGATATCGATAAGGCTTCTGTTCGCGTTTATAAGTCGGCACTTCATAGCTTTAGGACGAAAACTGACGGTGAACTTGCTATCAGAACAAAAAATCACCACTTAACCATCCTTAGGGCCTTCCTCAAGTACCTGATTATCGAGGAAGAGATGGAGGTATATCCTCCAGACCGCATCAAGCGCTTCAAAGAAGAGCAGAGGAAGGTGAAAGTCATGTTTCATGACGAACTCAATCGCCTACTGGATGCCCCCGACACCGGAACAAAGATTGGTAAGCGTGATAAAGCGATACTAGAATTGTTTTTCAGTACTGGTCTTCGTTTAGCAGAGCTTCGGAGCCTAGACCGTAAAGACTTGAACTATGAGACTCGGGAAATCAGCGTTCGTGGTAAGCGCGGGAAGATCCGCGTGGTGTTTGTGTCCGACATGGCGGTAGAGTGCCTGCAGCGGTACCTAGAAATCAGACTCGACCATCTGGAGCCACTCTTTGTCCGCAACTTTGACAAGGCCGCTAAAGCCCTTCCACCCGGGGAAGAATTTCGGTTGTCGCGTATCTCCATCTATAACATCGTAAAGAAGTATGCACGCGAGGCTGGGATTATGAGTAACCCTTCCCCTCACACACTTCGTCACAGCTTTGCTACCGACTTACTCCGTAATGGTGC
>JABJGX010000035.1 GCA_018662075.1 Candidatus Peregrinibacteria bacterium
ACTACTTTTCCACGACCGACTGCGCGAGTCTTACTTGGCATTCGCATGACGCGTACACTTGTTACCTCTACGTCGTAGAACTTTGTGAGAGCATTTCGTACATCAATCTTTGTTGATTTTGGCGCAACACGGATAGTGTATGTGCGATCGACACCCTTTAGGCGTTCAGCCTTCTCGGTAACGATAGCGCCGATGACAACTTGAGAGAGTTCCATTATGTAGTAGCAGTAGTAGAAGTAGTAGTTTTCTTTTTAGGTGCTTCTTCAGTCTCTGTCTTTGTTTCCTTTCCGTGGATCTCCTCGAGCTTCTTGATTGCATCAACCATGAAGACGATTTGACGGCTACCGAGTACATCCAAAGGATTTAGGTACTGGGCCATGACTGTGCGTACATTTGGAATGTTACGGACAGAGAGGTTAACAGAGGCATTGTTGTCTGCAGTGACGATGATGATCTTTCGACCAAGTTCCACTGGCATCTTTTCGAGCATCTTCTGAGCATCCTTAGTGTTGATTGCTTCTGGGTAGCTTTCGAGTCCGAAGATTGCTCCATTCTTAACCTGTAGAGACAAGCTGCTGACAAGAGCTGCACGACGCATCTTCTTAGGCATTTCTAGTGTGAAGTTTGCGTTGCTCTTTGGTCCGAAGGCTTTGTTACCTCCACGAACGACTGGGCTACGGACTTGTCCACGACGGGCGCGTCCTGTTCCCTTCTGTTGGTAGAGCTTACGAGTCGATCCGCTGATCTCTCCTCGTCCCTTTGTGTGTGCAACAGTGTTACGTACGTTACCCTGCTGGCGAATAACTGCCTGGTGCATAAGCCCCTCATTGATATTTGCTTCGAAGAGATCCTTCGGCAATGTAGCCGTTCCCTTCTTGGCGCCTGTGGAGGTGTATACATCAATAGTCATTATGCAACTGGAGTATCTGAACTAAGAGTAACGAAGATGCGGCATCCATTTGGTCCAGGGACTGGTCCCCTTACCGCGATAACGCCTTTTTCTTCATCGATTTCCATAATTGTTCGCTTTTTAAGTGTGATTGTGTCGTTTCCCATTCGTCCTGGCATTTTCTTTCCTTTCATTACACGTCCTGGGAATTCGCACATACCGATAGAACCTGGCTTCCTGTGGTGATGTGAACCATGAGTTTCAGGACCACGAGAGAAGTTGTAACGCTTGATAACCCCCTGGAACCCTTTACCCTTAGAAACACCTGTTAGGCGAACCTTAGCGTCCTTCTCGAAGCCAACGTGGTTGAGCTCTTTACCAGGCTCTAGTCCTTCTAGGCTGTCTACTTTCCACTCTTTGATCTGGCTGTATTTAGTGTGCTCGTTTCCTTTACGTGTCCTCCACATTTTTGGATTGATTCCAAGGACAACAGCGTCGTATCCGTCCTTATTCTTAGATTTTGTACGAATAACGTGGTTAGGCTCTACTTGTAAGTAGGTAACAGCAACTGCTTCACCATTTTCAGTGAAGACTCGTGACATGCCTAGTTTTGTACAGATTCGTCCGTTACACATAATATCTTGGAGGTTCCTCTGGTTCGCTTGGTCTTTTAGACGGCGGACTAGAACACAAGTACGTTATAAAGTGGGGGGAATATAAAGAGTAGAGGGGTATGGGTCAATAAAAAGAGTTGTTTCTTTTCTTACTATAAGTAGCTTCGCTTCTCTCTTGCCCCTTTTGCCTTGATGCAAAAGAGGCGAAAAAATCAATGCAGACTGAACGAGAGAGATTCGTCCTCAAACATGCAGTCTGCAAAAACGAGCGTCCGACACTGTAGTATGGACGAAGATCACACCGCCTTACTCGTGTTTAGCGACGAAGAGCTAAGTTGCCGCAGCAAGCTTAGTCGAGGAGCGCACGCTTAGTCCTCTCTTTATTTCTTCGTTCATATCAGTGGCGAAGATTTTTGGTTACTTTTGATCTTTCAAAAGTTACAAAGAGATAGCGAAGCCTATTGCTGCAATATCTTTTGTATGACAAATGCTATACAATGTCATACATTCCCCAAACTAACCATGCCAGAAACCGATGCAATACTATCAACAAGAATCTCCCCTCGTATAAAGCTAGCCGCAGAACGCCAAAGTAAACGCGACGAGCTGTCTCTAAGTGATGTCACTCGCATGCTCCTTAAAGCTTATGCCAAAGGAGACATCAAAATCAGCGTGTCGCAATAGTCTCTACGACTCCATCTTTATATGTCTTGGTCTTTGCGTTACTAAACTTTGGCAGCGGCATCGAAATCCCTGAACCAAGTGCTACTGGCATTTCAAATATCATATATGTATCAATAAGATCTGCCTTAACGCACTGCGCAACAACACCTGCACCACCAAGTAGCCAGACGTCTTTGATCCCATAGCTATGGAACCAATGGTTTTTACGAAGTCGTGATATCCGTAGTCCTCACCGTCTTTACCAAACTCTTCTAGCCACTCTACTCCCCCATCTGCCGTAGCAATAAAGCCATCTTTGCTGGTAGTGATATAGAGAACGAGTTTTGACATAGAAATAGCATACATAAAAACAGGACACCCCACCCAGAGTGCCCTCTTTATCAGTGACAGTAGTTTCTTAACTGCAACCACAACCATCTTGCTCTTCTGCGCTTTTCTCAGCACATTTCTCAGCGCCCATCTCTTTGCACTTTTCAGCACATTCCTTGCACTTGTCGCAAGTACAACCTTCTGGACACTTCTTGCTCTCATTAGAGCAGCTTTCGTCCTTATTTGAACAACATCCCATAAATATGTGGGGTAGGAAATAACATGACTAATTGTATCTAAGTCGGTTACTTTTGTAAAGTGACTTTACTATAGTAATTAAGTAGTCTTCTGCATCGAAATAGTGTATTATAGCTCATATGCCTAAGAAAAAGCCATCCTCGTGCGATTGCCCTATCTATGGGATTATCGATTTTTGTTCTAAAAAGTGGGCTATGCACATTTTGCGATGCGTTGCAGACGAAAAGAGCATGCGTTTTTGTGAGATCAAGGAAGCACTTCCAGAGATCAACTCTCGCATTCTCTCGGAGCGCCTTACAGAACTAGAGGAAGAAGGACTGATAAAGAGAAAAGTGACAGACGGGAAGCCTATTTGTATTGAATATAGTATTACTGAAAAGGGATCAGACCTTCAGAGTGTCTTTAAAGGGTTTTGTAAATGGGGGCAGAAATGGAAATAGAAAAGTATTAAGGGATGAGTATTAAGTATTATGGGAAATTCTTTGCGGATCACTTGTGCCCCTAATACTTACCCCTTAATACCTAATACTTATTTTATGCCCACAAATCCAACCAAACCCCAGCATAATGCACAACAACGTACAAAAAGAAGATGTAGCCAGCAACTGCGGCAAATAAACTGACAAGAACTGTATTGATAATCTCTTTCTGATGCCTCTTCGCTGCATCCAACGTACACACTCCTTTCTTACGAAAGTGCAGCACGAGTGCGATGACTAACAAAAGAAGACCAACACTGCGGAAGATCCATTTGTTCTCTCCATATAAAGTATCTGCCAGCGAGCTTGCGAACGTCACAGTACTCAGTCCCAGTAGCACAATCACAACAGAGCTAAGGCAACAAAGCGATGCTCCGACTACTGGTAGCCATGTGAGTTTTAAGATTTCTTTTAGTTTCATACGTGTAGTATAGCAGTGATATAGATTACGAGTCACACTCACCCCACAGTCCAACACCAACTCTCTGAGCTTTGAGCTCAACTCCTTTATACTCCTCTGCACGTGGATGCTCGAACCACGGATAATTTCTAGCATATCCATCATGAAGAAGTTGTAAGCCAATATCTACACCATCGATATGAACGTATCGAAGTAATCGATCATACTTATCACGGTCATCCCCTGGTTGTTCTTGTAAGACAATTTCTACATCAGAAATAAGCTTTCGCAGATACATTGTTGCTTCATCAAAATAACATTCTTCGTATTCTGGTGTATCAATCCCGATGATGCGAACTGTTTCCTCTGTTCCATCCTTTAAAAGCACTTCAATAGTATCGCCATCTATAATGCGGTAAACAGTAGATGATTCTGGGATAAACGGTGCATTAAAAACGTCTGACTGCGACGAACAACTTGTAAGAAGTATTGCCCACAGAGTAATGCATATAGATCGGTTCATACCGCAGAGTATAGCAGGAACTCTTATTGACCTTTCGATAGCTAAAGCAGAGGATACATATAGACGATCTTTTCATCTCTGTACAAGGAGGCAGTCATGCCACAGCTAAAAAGTACGGTCCCACTCGGGATCCTCAGCCTCTGCTTGATAGTCATTGGTTGCTTTGGCCTAATTTTCTTCCCGGAGCCGGGAGTCATTTGTCTTGTTGCTGGAATCTGCCTTGCCATCTGGACTGCAGGTAACGAGCAAGTACAACAAAGCCCTACTCCGCGGAAGGATCGGAAATGGTGAAGGGTCATCACTAAAAGCGCGTCTATCTTCGGATCGGCGTGCTTATTGTACTTTCATACCGCTCCTACACTTTTACTGCAGCACCAATTTTTTCGTTAAGGAACTGCGTAAATACCTCTCGGGCCTCTTCGATATTTAGCACGTCGTTATCAATGAGAAGTGACGGGTTTTCTGGTGCTTCGTACGGACGGTCAGAAGCGTCGAGCCCACTTCGTTTGATGTACACCCACGTTGGGTCGCACATAACTTGAAGCTCTTCACGGACAGACTGAAACGGTGCAATAACTGATACCAGTACAAGGTAACCACTATCCCGAAGTAGTGCTGCAAGGCGTGCAACACGCATGTTATGTTTTCGCCTATCCTCTGGGCTAAACCCTTCATCACGTGAAATAGATTCACGCATCTCGTCTCCGTCTAAAACAATCACTCTTCTTGCAAGAGGATGTGATGGGTCTAGTTGATCATTACAGTATTCGCGTAGTGCAAATGTCAGTGTTGTTTTTCCAGCACCGCTATTACCTGTTAACCACACTATAGGAAACCTGGCTGTAGTTTGAGATTGCATCGGAGAAGTATTAATGGATAATTATTATGTATTAAGGGATTATTTTACCTTTAGATGCGCTTCTTTGTCATATGTTTTTCCTGCGTCGTCGTAGAGTTTTTTTCGAATGTCTGTTGCAGAAATGTTTTCTGTCTTTTCATCTAACTGAATGAGCTCGTACCCAACATCGCGACCAATAAATACTGTAAGTTCTGCACCTGGGTCTGTAAATGCCTGTATCTCTACCTGGTCTGCATCTGGAAATGCTGCGCGGATCATTGCCTTACGTTTTTCAAAGTCGAAAGGGTTCTTTTCTGTCTTCTCTGTTTCACGCATCATGACAATGCACCTTTCGCATGTCTGCAGAATCTTTTCAATGCACTTTTTGTGACCATCATGAAATGGTTGGAACCGGCCGACGAAGAGTCCTGTTTTCATAGATTTTTACTTTATTACCGCTTTAGGAAAAAAGCAATTGATACTTTCAGATAACCAATCTCCTGCTATGATTAAAGCCATGTTCTGGACAGAAGAATTCACTGAGCAAATAAAAGAGCGCTTCCATAAAAAAATTGCGGAAGGGTCCCCTCTTATTATCCGTGATGAAAAAACATTATCTGGTCGCGTTCATGTTGGATCCCTTCGTGGGATTGTATTGCATGGGCTTATTTCTCAGGTGCTTACAGAGAATAAGGTCGCCAATCAGTTCCTATTTGAACTAAACGACAACGACCCAATGGACGGACTCCCTATTAATATTGATCAGGAGAAATTCGCTCCGCATATGGGAAAACCACTCTTTGCTGTTCCTCCGGTTAACGAAGGAGATGAAAACTTTACAACAGGCTTTGGAGAAGAGTTAAAAGTAGCTGTTGCTCCTATGGGCCTTCCTATCGAGTGGTATCACTTACGTCCGTTATATGTTGCTGGAAAGTTTAACGAAGTCATTCGTGAGGCACTGGACGGTGCTGCTCGTATTAGAGAGATCTATCAAGAAGTAAGCGGAGGTGGAAAGCCAGACGACTGGTTTCCTCTCAATGTTATTTGCCCAATATGTGGAAAGATTGGGACAACGAAGGTGACAGCATGGGACCCTTCGCAAGGCTCAGGGCAAGTCACCTATGAGTGCAAGAAGAACTACGTGAAATGGGCAGAGGGATGCGGACACCAAGGAACAATGAGTCCTTTTGATGGCAACGCAACACTACCATGGAAGCCAGAGTGGGCTGCAAAATGGAAAGTAATGGGAGTCGATATTGAAGGAGGGGGTAAAGACCACTATGCAGCTGGAGGATCACGTGAAGTCGCTGCAAAAATCTCTACAGAAGTATTCAATTACCCCACGCCATTCGACATTTCATACGAATTCTTCAACTTCCAAGGAAAGAAAATGAGTGCAAGTAAAGGACTAGGAGCTTCTGCAAAGGAAGTGTCCGATTTACTACCACCGAAAATCCTTAAGTTCTTGATGATCCGTAAGGAGCCACGTCAGCCAATCGATTTTGACCCAGAAGGAAAGACCTTTCCAAATCTATTTGATGAATATGACCGTTGTGCAGAACATTTTTTCAATAGACATGCAGAGCCATTTGAAGGATATGCACGACCATTTGCCCTTGCACAAACAGATCTCTCTAAAGAACCTGAAGACCTGTGGGAAATGCGCTTCCAAGCACTAAGCTTCGTCGTACAAATGCCACACCTAGATGTTGAAGTAGAAGCAGCAAAGCTTAAAGGATCAGCGCTAACAGATGCCGAAAAATCTGCTCTTCATGAGAGAGCTTCGTATGTAAAGAAATGGATAGATGCCTTGGCACCTGCTGAATACAAGTTTGTCATTCAGGACAGTGTTCCAGCAGACTTGGAACTAAGTGATAACCAGAAAGAGGCGCTGCATGCACTTGGAAAAAGACTTGGTGACCTCAAGGAATGGAGTGGTGAGACAGTGCATGACAAGATTCACCGTACAAAAGAAGAGTTTGAACTTACTCCTAAAGAAATATTTCAACCGCTCTATCGCATCTTTATGAATAGAAAGAGTGGACCACAGGTTGGCTGGTTCTTGAGCACGCTCGCCCAAGAGAAGGTTTCTTCTATGCTCATAAATGCTTCCTCTTTATAATATGACTCTCCTTCTAGAACACGCAGACTACGGACATTTACTCCCAGCAGCCCACGGCCTTCTTGAGCAACATGCAGATGCAACAAAGGCGCACCTCGTTGCAACTGGTGCCGCGATGGAAGCGCTCGCAAAGAAATTTGGAGGCGATACACAAACATGGAAAGTAGCTGGCATGCTGCACGACCTAGACTGGGACCAACTTGATAAAGACTACGAAGCACACTGCGGCGATACACTCGACAACTTACTAAAAACTATCGACGCGCCTGCAGAACTTCTCGGAGACATTCGAGCCCACTACCAAGCCAAATACGGAGAAGACTATCCTTTGGATACGCAACTTCGAAAGTGCTTGTACTGTGTCGATGAGCTAACGGGGTTTATTATTGCTGTCACACTGGTACGTCCAAGCAAAGCAATTGCTGATGTCGAAGTGAAGAGTGTGAAAAAGAAACTGAAAGACAAAGGGTTTGCCGCCCAGGTAGATCGTGCACAGATTGGTGCATGTACAGAACTTCTGGACATGGAGCTCGATGAATTTATCCAAATAACACTTGATGCAATGAAAGGAGTGGCAGATGATTTGGGCCTTTGATGCATATCTCCACCAAAACACAGTCTTCTACGATTGATTTTCGTACTGTGCAGCAGCTTTCATTACTCAATGATCTCTCGAATATTGATGTTAATGACCTTATTCTCGCAATGAAAAACAAAGAAACGCGATATGAACTTAATACTAGACGGTACAATCTCTGCGATGCGATGGTGCTACACTGCATGATTCGCAATATTCAACCAAAACGCATTGTGGAAGTTGGTTGTGGTATGAGTAGCTGCATAATGCTAGACACCAATGAGAGATACTTCGATGACAACATCGAATGTACGTTTATTGATAGATGTATGAAGATTGTGCATGAAAAATTTCGTACAAAAGACATAGCGCAAAACACCGTATTGGAACGCAATGTACAGGAAGTGGATCTATCTGTTTTTACATCACTACAAGATGGAGACATTCTGTTTATCGACTCTTCACACTATTACGCTCCAGGTAGTGATGTCTATGACATAGTGCACCACATACTTCCTGTAATACACAA
>JABJGX010000017.1 GCA_018662075.1 Candidatus Peregrinibacteria bacterium
CGTAGGCCTATCATACGAATAGTTTGTCCATTAGTTGTCGTAAATGTCAGTGCATCGATGACGCTATCAACAGTAACAGTATCAGTGCTTCCAAGTGGAAGACAGGCAGTCAAAAGAGAGGTAAAGACAATGGCAAGAGAAGTATTTTTCATGAGGGTACTGTGCAGTATGTTATGTATTTTCGCAATAAATATTTCCTAAAGAACAGATGGTTCAGAAAGTATTTTTGTCAGAAAGGTTGTCCGATGCAGAGGGCACAGCCCAAACATTTCAATCGCTTCTATATGAAGAGGGGAGCCGTATCCTTTGTGTTCTTCAAACTTGTATTTTGGATACTCTTTTGCATATTCCACCATCATTCTATCACGCGTTACTTTGGCAACAATACTTCCAGCAGATATACACGGTTCAGACTCGTCTCCACGAATAACGCTACTGTGAGGATAGTTAAACCAAAACTTATCACGACCATCAGTAATAACGTATGTAGGAGTAATAGTTTTTTTCTATCATTTCTAAGGCTTTGGTCATAGCCAGTTCTGTGCAGGCAAGAATACCTTTTGCATCGACTTCACTTCCTTCTACGATGCCAAACCCATACGTGCAGTTGTCTTCTATCCATAAAAATGCTTCCTCTCGTTGCTCCGGAGAAAGTTTTTTACTATCAGCAATAAGAGGGTGTGCTTCAAGTTCTGGCATGAGTAGAACAGCACCTGCGACGACAGGCCCTGCCAGAGAACCCCTGCCTGCCTCATCAATGCCGATTATCACACTAGAATCACTCATTGGGTACTATATTTGAATATTGACTAAATTGGCAAAATGCATCATTATAATACTAATAGTTCTTTTCCATCATAGCACATAGAAGAGTCGATCTCTGTCTCCATATCTTTCATAAGAGGACTTATGAGTGGGGACAATATCGACTTTCAAGGAGGAGTAACGATGTCTGCATGGAAGCAGCTGTGGAATGGTGTCTGGAATAACGAACTTCCCAAAGATGAAAACATCCGTTGGATGACAGAAAACTTTGGAGAACTGTTCCGGTATGGATTTGTCGTCGTGGCCGCTATGGTCATCTTCGTCATTTACTGCTGGGCAATCGACAGGCACTACATGAAGGACGTTTCGGAAGGAGGTGAAGCATAATGCTCTCACATATCTTCGAAAGTGACCCCGGTCTCTCTTTACTGAAAGACCTTGTGTTCGGCCTTCTCACGGTATTCATTGTGATGGAAATCCTGTTTACAGCAATCCGTTACAAAGACAATCGAAAGAGAGAGAATCGTGCCAATCGGTACGAATGATAGTCGAAGAGGCGTCCCCTGTTTACAGTGGGGCGTCTTTTTTATAGTGAGCGCAATACTTCTCTGGCAATGTCTCTTTCATCCCATGGAATGCGACCTTCAAGCTTTGTGAATGTAGAAAATGGACCCATGCCACAGAGAACAATGGCATCACCAGCTTTAGCATTTTTAAAGAGAAACTCAATGGCTTCACGGCGATCAAAGATCTTATGAGCGTCAGTTTTACTTTGATCAACTCCTGCCCAAACTTCATCAAGAACTTTATGAGGGTCCTCTCCATATGTTTCGTCTTCTGTCACAACAACGACGTCTGCCATCTTGCTACAAATGCTTCCGATGATAGGCCTCTTCTCTTCCATGCGGTTTCCACAGCTAGAGCAAAGAACCATTACTCTACCTTTACCATTTACAACCTTTTGTAATGCTTCAAGACTTTTCTCGTAAGATTGCGGGCTTACTGCAAAGTCCACAAAGACAGAGAAGTCTTGTCCTTCGTCAATGCGTTCCATCCGTCCTGGCAAGGCTTTGAAAGTCTTTAATGCGTCCAAGCATTCGGAAAGTGGGATGCCAACGGAGAGCGCGCATCCAATAGAACACAACGCGTTTTCTAAATTGAATGTTCCAGGGATAGCGAGTGTTATCTGATCCGAATGCTCCTCTACATGAAGCGTTGCAGTACATGTTGTATCTGTTGCCTGAATATTTGAGAGTGATAAGCCAGATTCTTTAGGGCCATACACAATGGTGCCTTCACTCGGAATTGCACTATACATTTCAAAGCTATCATCATTTCCATTAAGAACTTTAACGCCTCTACCGCGAAGTTTCTCAAACATTATTCCTTTGTCCCTACGGTATTGCTCCATAGAACCATGGTAATCCAAGTGCTCAAGGGCAGTATTTGTAATACCTGCAACACTGGGAAACGTGTAGTCCAGTCGTCCTTGGACTAGTCCATGTGATGACATTTCAATGACGGCAAACTCACATGCATTGCTCACAAGTCTTCGTATAAACTTTTGAAGAGTAAAAGGACTTATAGAAGTTAAATGCGTAGCGTTCTCTTCCACGGTATCATTTACCTGCAAGAAAGCAGTAGATGCAGCTCCTGCTTTGCGTCCAGCGTGCAGGAGAATATGGGTGATCATCCCAACAGTAGTAGTCTTTCCATCGGTACCAGAAATACCAATGACCGTAATATTGCGGGCTGGCATGCCATAGCGAACAGCTGCAAGAAAAGCCTTTTTCTTATGCCACAAAAGCCGAATAGGGTTTCTTTCACCGATGATGCGTCGTAGGAAGGAGATCATGCAATACCTAGAATACCACGAGCAGAAGAAATATCCTTCTGCATCTGCTCCATCAATTCCTCCGCAGAGTCAAATTTCTTAGTCTCTCGTATTTTCTGGACAATCTCGACAGTTACCTCATGTGGAGCATCTGCAATATCGGCATCAATGATGTGCACCTCACAAGAAGGAGTGTCCTCAAACGTAGGTCGAATACCATAGTGCAGAATTGCAGGGATATCACTATTGATAGTGCAGGCATAAAGCCCGTCCTCAATTCCAGCAGGAACTTCAGACATATCAAGATTAATTGTCGGTACTTTCAAATCTTTTCCACGGCCAGATCCAGAAACAGAGTGTGCAGTAAAATGCATTATTCTCCTTCTACAGGAGGGGATGACTGCTGTGCACGTGCACTATCAGCCATAGCCTTAGATATCGTTTGAACCTGGTCTGCAATACTTGAGAGATCGCCGTCTTTCTTTCGAGCAAGCTCTGCAAGGTTCCAAGATTCTCCAGCAAGACGAATAGTTTCATCAAAGTTCTTGCTTACCCCTGCGCGGTACCCTCTTACAAGTGACCTAAATCCCTCGGTAATCTTTACAGCACCTTGAACAACTCCTTCGTCTGGCCTTGCAGCGTGTGCACCACGAGCAGCAAGAAGAGCCCTAGCAGAAGAGTATTCTGCCTCTACAATGTCGTTTTGCTCTAGGAACGCAAGAGTAATTAGGATCTCACTTTCAGCCTCAGAGAGTAGAGCCTGAGTCCGACGGTTGTTCTCGTACATAATGTATCGATACAAAATGACTGCAGTCTCGGCACGCGTTAGTTCTTTCGCAGGTGATAGCATTCCATCTCCTGAAATCATTATCATAGATGACGTGATCCCGTATCGCATGTATGGGTAGTACCACTCATCAGTATTTGTAACATCTTGTGAAAGAGGTATTTTTATTTCACTAAATGATGTTTGAGGATCTGCTCCAAAAGCTTCCTGTACCATCTTCATGAACTCAACTTTAATAACAGAGTTACCACCGTTGAATTTTTCTTTCTTCGGAGGTCCGTCAACAATACCCGAAGCTCTTGCAAGTTCTACGTATGGCTTGTACCAGTCATCGTTATTTATGTCCAAAAAAACGGTGTTTGCAAGTTTGGCTTGGTCCAATTGAACGTCTGTTACAAGAGGGGCAACAATAATTTTTAGAGCTTCTGCTCTATTTACAGGATTGCTTGGTCGAAACGTTCCATCATCATATCCAGAAATAATGCCTTCAGACTTAAGAAACGTTACTGCCTCAAAAGCATAGTGATCTGCAGGTAGATCAGAGAAAGCCTGCTCCTGAGCAGCCCCTGTTTGAGGTACAACGATAAGAGTAAGAATCAGTAGGGGGAGATGACGCATGGTTATTGGTGGGTTAGGTTTCCCAATTCTATCAGTCAAGGACCCCTCAATCAACGTGGATCACCCTCAGGAGTATAAAATACGACGTTCTAAGGATATAGACATATAGTCAATAATGTGGTATTATAATATATCATATGAAAACATTCACAAACACCCAAATTATGGCTTTCACTAGTGCTTTCGTACTTCTATTTAGTAGTCCGTTAGTAGTACTTGCAGCAGATAGCTCATCGTTCACATTGTATGATGAAGTATCAGATATTGCTGATGGATCTCCACTTGGGTCAAACTCATTTTCTCTCGATGAAGCAGGGGAGACATGGATCGCATATCCACTCACTGGAAGTAACTTTCAAATTGTGACAGCACCACCAGCACAAAGTTCATCTGTAGCAACATCTAGTTCTAGCTCTAGTACGTCTACCGAGGAAACAGGTGGAGGAGGTACTGGTGGACATAGAGGTCATGAGACCAATAAGAACCCACCTGTCTACACACCACCAACAAAGCCATCTGCTCCGGACCCAAAGCCAACTGCTCCACCATTGCCAGATCTCCCAGCGCAGGTTATCGATATCCCAGAACCGGGGGTCGACCCTCTTCCTGGGGTGGATTTCATGCCTTCAGAGCCAGGATATGATATCCCAGTATATTCAACTGATGATAAGAGACACGAGCGAGTGACCAGTAGACCACACTTCTTTGACACAACTGATACTGAAATTGCTGAGTGTCATTGTCCTCAGCTAAAGCCAGCAGCTTTGCAAATTCCACTAGAACAAAGGCCAGTCGTATTCAGCCTGATGCTGCTTGTTGCCTTTATCCTCGGATACATCGTCAGGCTTAATCGTCCAGGGTATACAGCAGTACCAAAAAAAGTTTCCAAACCAAAAAAGAAATAATGAACACTAATCGTTTCACCGCAGGCTTTATAGCACTAATAGTCATGGCCATAAGTATTCCTTTGGTAGCAGCCACAACAACAGCACCACAGAGGATAATCTATAATGGTCACTTGCTTGATAGTTCTGGCGATGCAGTGACGACAGAACATACTATTCGTTTTAGTTATTGGAGCAGTACAGATTCTGTATCCGGCGATGTCACTGCCACTGGTGCCATCAATATAGGAGCTGCTAATTACGCTTCCTGGACAGAGGTTCATACCGTAACGCCAAATAGTGGAGGATACTTCAGCGTAGAACTTGGTAGTGTTACCGGTCTTCCAGATTTCTCTACAATGTCTGTAACAACACTGTTAAACCTACACTTACAAGTAGAGGTAAAGGCTGCAGCTGGAGCAAATACTGCATTCGAACTTCTAGACCGCAACGGTGCAGATGATACGATCGATAGGTCTCCTGTCCGCTCTGTACCGTTCTCTTTGAATGCCAATCTTCTTGATCGTCATGAGGTAGGAACTGCCAGTGGTAGCATTTCGTTCCTTGGTAGTGGAGGATTTCTGCGTGAAGCAGGAACGCTGACAGACAGGTTCACTCTTGATGCAGACAACTCAACAGGGGGGTCTATCGCCCTTCGTTTTGGTACAGACCTCGGAAAAGAGCTCAGCTATGAACAGGATAGCAACTACTTTAACTTTAATGATGATGTAAACATCGAAGGAGATCTAACCATTACAGGACTGATTAATGGTGTTGATATTACAACTATTGCAGCGGGATCGGACCAGACGCACTTGAAGGTAAGTAGTGGCACAACGCTCGCAGTAAATATCTCTGCAGGGGACTATCGCATTAACGGGGCTGTCACACAGTATTCTGGTAATAGTAACCAGACAGTAGTAGATGAGGCAACAAACTACGTATTCATGGGCTCTGGTGGCCTTACTATTCAGACTTCTGGTTTCCCTACGGATGAATCATTCATACGTCTTGCGACAGTAGTAGCCACAGGAGGCGCAATTACGACAATCACTGATAGACGCGTCTTTAATAGCGATGACAGGGAATCAACGATTGTCCGTACATATGCCCCAGACTATGAAGGTGCTGCCTATGAAGCAGATGGCACACAGAATACAGGTCAGCTGCATGTTTCTAGCTCTGGAGCAGCCGTTGGAAACCACTATGTATGGACAAGTACCAGGGACTCTTTGCAGGACTATGATATTGTAGTGCATTCAGAAATACCGTCAGACTTTGTACGTTGGGATGCAAACCCTCTCAGTATTCGATACCGAACAACATCAGGAAGCATTGCGTATGCCAAGTCTGATATCGAAGTATACGACACAGCAGGGGTACAAGTAACACTAACAGGAGACAGTTCAGACCTGACCAATACAGAATGGACAGTTGCAGACATTGGCTTCAGCGGTGCTCCAACGTGGACTACGGGAAGCGGTTTCCTCATAAAAATCCGTCCTTTTGCTAAAGATAGCCAAGAAGTCCAACTAGGACATTTGAAGATTCGGTATACAGAATTGAAGGCTGAATAGGCTTTTTAGCTCTATGTAGCCAGAATTAAGTAACCATATATTATGGTTTAGGGCAAGCCCTTTTCAAAGACTAAAATATGTTTTTTTGGTATAATAGTATGAACATTCGATTTAAAAACTACATGACATCAAACAATAAAAACACCTACTCGTCTTCACGATTACTGCGGAATACCACCGTGGCACTCATCGTGTGTATGATTCCTTCTGTTGCAGCAGCGAGTTCTTGGAGTCCAACGCTCCTTGTAAATACAGAAGCCTTCCAAGCTATTGATGATGGTGATGGTGCTTCAGACATTGAATTGCGATTTGGAACTTCTGGGAAAGAACTTCGATGGAATGTAACAGATAGTCAGTTTGAGTTCGATGGATCACTTGAGGTCCAAGGAACAGCATCCGGTAACATCATCCATGCTCAAGACACATTGACGTCATCTGGTGGATTGGTCGTAGAGGGCGCTGCAGTATTTAATTCTACTGTCACCCTTAATGGTGTGACATACACGTTCCCATTTGGGGACGCGTCAGCTTCTGGAAAGATCTTGTCATCCGATGGAGCTGGTAACCTCTCATGGACAGCAGCAGGTGCAACGCCAAATGTCTTCCAGACTATCTCTGTTTCTGGTGAAAGTGATGTTGTAACTGATACAGCGGCAGACACATTAACCTTTGCTGCTGGAAGTAATGTAACAATTACAACAAATGCAGGAACAGATACTATTACTATTGCTGCAACAGATACGAGCCAACAAACTACGTTCTCCCTAACAGGAGATTCTGGTACACCAGAGACTATTGCTCAGGGAAATACTCTAGATATCGCCGGTGGAACCTCTATTAGTACGGTTGTTAGTGCAACAGATACTGTCACAGTAGACATTACCGATGATACGGTAGACTTTACAGAGTTGGCAGATTCATTGTCTGTTGATGCTAATACTACTATTTCACTAGGATCAAATAACTTTACACTAGACGCGACAAGTACAGGTGAATTTGAAGTTCTTGGAACTGCATCAGGTCGTATTGTGCATGCGCAAGACAGGTTAACCTCTTCTGGAACATTAACTGTAGAGGGTGCAGTAGCATTTGCGGGGCTTGCATCATGTACAAACCTTACAACAGACGCAAATGGAGTAATTTCTTGTAATAATACAGACTATATTACAGAGCTAGAGCTCGACACAGAAGCAGAGCTCGAAGCTCAGCTAACAGATGTATCTAATGTTATTGTTGGAACAGAGATAGACTCCGAGTCTGAACTCGAAGCACTGGTTGGAATAGATTTCATAAAGGATACAGATATCGATACTCTTGCAGAATTGGAAGGAGTAGCTAATACGACAAATATTATCATCGAGGCAGATATCGATACAGAAGCTGAACTCGAAGCTCTTGTTGGTGTCGACTTCTTGAAGGGGTCAGAACTCAACGAACTTCTTGATGACCGTGTGAATGGTCTCTTTGAAGCAGGTTCTGGAATTACATTTAACTACGACGATACCAATAATACATTTACCGTAAACACTGGGTTCTCAAGTGGAGCACAAGTTAGCCTCAGTCCAGAGTACGCAGGTGCTGTGTACTACGGTGATGGAGCAAATAACGTCGGACAAATGGTTCTTGCGTACGACTCTACAAATAAAGAGAACTACTACAAGTGGACATCTTCAGTCGCTACCTTGCAGGACTACAACATCGCAGTCCGTGTGAAGGTACCAGACGAGTTTACACATTGGGATGGCACAGCACCTATTCAGTTCCGTTATAGGACTAATGCAGCGGCTAGTGCAGACAACCAGATGGATATTACTATGCTAGACACTGCGGGGTCTGCAGTATCCCTTACTGGAGGCGTAAACTTTGCAAACACTTCTTGGACTACAGCGACTATCACAGGGCCAGAGTCCGCTGGAACATATACCCCGGGAAGTTACGTAACAATCATAATTGCTATGCAAGCACGAACAACGAATACAGGAGAAGCTCACGCTGGATATCTAAACCTCAACTGGACTACGAAGAAGCGGTAAGCCCACGACGCCAAGGCTATGAGGGGCAGGTCTGAGTGAGAAAATAAACGGATGAAATTCAATAGGGTCTTTGACTCTTTTTTCAAATGGGTAAATGGCTTAGGTTAGCGGAGAAGTCCTACTTCCTCTTCCTCCTCATCCACCCCATTCCCGCAGCCATGCCAGATGCTACAACAGCAACTGCTGCAGGACCTGTGTCACCGATTGGGGCTTGGGATTGAATAAGTGGCTGCAATTGTGCCAGTGGTAGCTGGTATGGA
>JABJGX010000023.1 GCA_018662075.1 Candidatus Peregrinibacteria bacterium
AGACGTGGTCCTGGGACAATAAATAGCGCAATGCTGACGACAACAAGTGCTGTTGAGAGGCCAAGGAAAAATTTTGCTGGTTTAAGGAGTGACATATCGGAGGGGAGAGTAGTGGTAATTCTGTAAGTAATCTAGAAAAATAGGTCTTTTTGGATGATAAATCCGTTGATTATCGTATCCCATTCTAGTGTATTTGCGAAGTCTTCTCGTAGAGTTTTACGGTCTTTAGATTGAAGTATCGAGGAGAGTAGTACGTCGATCTCTGATAGTTTGATCATTCCCTGTGATCGTATCAGTTCTGTAGAAGAAGGTGTATGTAGTCGACCTTTTGATTCTATGGCCTCTTGCAGAGTGTCCAGATTATCACTGAGCAAGAAGTCTGTACTGCTCGTAGCGGATACCATACTCGACCCATCGACTTGCGATGTTGTTTCACGTACAACCCAGTTTCCAGTACGAGTCTGACTATTTTGTATTTGGTCTTCGTCGTGCCGAATGTCTACGGACATAAAGCGTTTGTCGAGCACGCGCCTTGTAATAGTTGTGGCTGGAAGGGTGCCGATAAAGCTCTCGTGAATGCGGTCGAGGATACGACCTCTGGCTGGTATGTTTTTCATAGATCCTTCAAGAAGTATGTGGTTTATAGAACCAGACTGTGTGATGTGTACTGCTGAGGGATCTTTAAGGAGTGCGAGGATGTCATGTTCGAGGCTAATGCCTACACCCCACGCAGAAAGATACTGTCTGATTATCCCGTCAATGATAGTTGCTGGTTGTGCAGGTAATGCCTGGTGTAGTTCTTTCCATAGGACTTGAGGCTCTGCGATACTGACACGAAAAATAGTGTTTCCTAATTCTGCTATTTGTTCTTGAATACTAATGTAGTTAGCGCTGCCCTGTGAGGACACTACAAAGTGATTGCTTAATTCTTGTATGCCAACTGCGTCACTGTTTCCATAGAGTGCTGCAAACTCTAGTGTGCTTCGAATGCCGTCTGGTTGTGGCAGTGCAGTCGTTGCAATATAGATCCATGGCATATGTGTATGTGCAGCTTCAAGCATTCTGTATGTAGTATTTTTACCAAGAGGAGACTGTTGTTTTCCAACGAGTGTTTCAATCGATGGACCTACAAAGCTCACGGCATATTGCCCAAGTGTTCCTGCGGTTGCTCGTGTAAAGATTGCCGCACTATACGTGCTGTCTTCATTTTGAATAATGCCAATAAGTGAACCTGTTTCGTATACTGCTTCTGATAGAGCAGGGAAGTGGGCAGACCATTTCTGCACAGTGTCCTTATTTACATCGTGAAAGAGTGCCACCGTACGGTCTTCTGGCAAGAAGTCTGCTGGCGTGTGGCCGTACGTCGTAAGGTTTCCAACAACGAGTATGAGCCCTGCGAGCACTATCGCACTACCAATCATGGCAGCAACGATCATTATGGCCGTTCGGATGAGGTGTGGCATATGCCTAGCTTATAACGATTAGAGCCTGTTTGCTGCCCCTTATGAATAACAAATGTATTCATAACAGATTCTTGATACTCGTCTACTCCAATGAGTTGCTATGGACCTCTTATACACGTACAATAATCTGATTTGCTTACTGAAGCGGATCGGACAACACAAACACACACTTTCACACCAACATACACACAAAAAGAGGAAACACGGAGAGGGCGATGCGCACACAGTGCCTATCGCCCTCTCTGCTCTGCGATGACGCTCTGTCGATGAGAGGTCGCTCTACAGCGTGCATCCCACTAATTCTTCATGAGTCCCAAGGTGTTATACCTTGTCTTGGATTCTGGTCGAAGGACTCGTCCGGTAGCGAGAATAAACGAGATACCGTAGCAAGGCAGGGAATCGGGGTCACCTCACCTCACGTGGTTTCCATAGGCTCGCAGCTCCCTTCTTAGAATAGTTGCAGATAGCTCGGAAGCATTAACACATCAAAGAAGGCCAGAGATAACTTGAATTCTGGTCTTTTTTGTTATCTGTACATTACAGTAATTCCATCTTCTGCTTTGCACTCTCTAGATTTGGGTTCAAGTCGAGTGCCTTTTGAATAGCTTTTCGTGCATCATCTTTTTTATCTATCTGAAGTGCAATGCCAGCGAGAAGGTCATAAGCATTTGCGTCATTTGGCCAGCGCGAGGTCGCTAGGATTGCTTTTGTATATGCCTCCTCTGTTCTTCCGAGAGCTGCTGCTGCTGAGATGTATCCTTCAAAGACTTCAAGTGTGGCAGTCGACTCTAGTGTGAGAGCGTCGTATTGGTCGAGAGCGAGTCCTGCATTTCCAATCTCTAGTGCGTTCTTTGCGATAAGCCTTCGAATTTCTGCCTGTGGTTGGAAGCCATTACTGAGAGAGTATTCGAAGAAGGTGATCGCGTTTTGGTATTCGTGCAGTGCAGCATATGCACGAGCGAGGAAGTACTGTACTTCTGGCTTTTGAGGGTCGAGTGAGTATGCATGTTCTAGAGAAGCGAGAGATTGCTCTGCACGTTCTGTCACAAGCTCACAGTATCCTTGCACTATCCATGCATCGCGGTAGTCATCTTTTGCACTGGTGACTTGAATGAGAAGGGGGAGTGCTAGTTCACATTCTTGGACTTGCGCTAATGCACGAGAGAGCAGTGTAATTAAGTGCATGTCAGACCCTTCAGGGAAGAGCATGAATTCGTCGTATGCAGACTGCAAAGTTCGCGCGTAAGACCTGAGGATTGGATCCCATCCTTCTGCTGTGAGTCCGAGCTCTTTTACTGCACGCTGATGGCTACCTTGTACGATAGAAAGAAGAGCGAGACCATAATGTTGCTGTGGTGAATCTTCTGCCCCTTCTAGCGTTTTCTGTGCGTCGATCAGTTCTCCAGACCGTAGCAGGATGATTGTTTCTAGGAGCAAGACATCTTCTTCTCGTGCCCCTGCATTTTTCATTTTCTTGAGTGTAGAACGTACGCCTTTTGTGTCTCTTCTTTGCATTTGTGCAAGGGCTAGCTTACGAAGAGCGGGGAGTCCTCCATCATTTTTTACTGATAGCTCGTATTCGTTCTGTGCTTCTGCCCATTCTCCACGCAGTGCAAGAATATCACCTTGCCTCAAGTGCATAAGAGAGATGTCATCTGTATTCATGAGCTCACTTGGCATTGCTTCTACTGGAATACCGAGGAGTTTTGACTCATCGAACCTTTGTCCTTGTAGAAGTCTTGTAGATTCTGTGAGCTGCCACCATAAAAACACCATTAGTACTCCAGCGCATAGCGTTGCAAGGAGAACAGGTGCCGCAATTTTTGGTGCCAACTTCATTGGCAGCAGAGTACCACAAAAAATAATTGTCGTCTTACTCTATTGATGGACTGAGTTCACCATCTTCCATTGATGCATTGTTTACTGTTTCACGTGCTTGTGCTTCTGCAATGTTTTTCGGAATCACTGCTTCAATAGCACCCCATGTCGCTTCGCTATCTTCTGGAAGAAGAATGCTGATCTGGTCTCCAACTTCTGCACGGTAGAATGTGACAGATGCAAGGAGTACGCGATACGCTTTTCCTTCGCAGAGAATCTTGTACTGTCCATCCTCTTGAATGAGGACACCGAAGAGAGTTTTTCTTTTAATAGGAAGGATCTGTTTATAGATGAATTTCCCTTCGTCTGTAATAGTAAGCTTCATACCATCACCTTCAACAAGTTTACTTTTTGATGCGTAGTTTGCAGGGATGGGATACTCCTGTCCTTCTCCGTCAACCATGTTCTGTCCGTCGAAAATTCCTTCAACCACTTTTCCACTTTCGCTGGATGTAGCTGGTGCTGTGTGGGTTGCGCGAAGCATGTTCCGCTCTTTTCCTGTATCGACGACACCAGTCATTTCTCGTAAAAGAGCATTCGCAGTTTTAAGTGCAGATGATGCACCATCGATTAGTTCTTGGATCTGTAAGATTTTGTCGTCAGACATGATTATAAGAGGGGATATGAAGAGACATCAAGAGAGCATTCCGTAAGCCGTAATCTGATCTCTATGTCTGTAAGAAGTGCAGTTTGTGCGCCGATTGAGGCCACGACACTTGCTGCATTTATACTACCTGTTTTTAGCGCTTCTGGCAAGATCAGTCCTTCCATTAGACCCCATGTCACACCTGTTCCAAAAGCGTCTCCTGCCCCTGTTGTATCCACAATATCGATATTTTCAAGCACCGGACATGCGTAGATATTTGTACCATCTGAAGCGACCGTTTCGTTCCCTCCATCAGTGATACAAATATTGGCAACGCCGGACTGTATAAGGGCGCGAATGGCTGCGTCTACTTCTTCTGTTTTGGTAAACTTTAGAGCCTCTTCTTTATTGAGAATAAGGAGATCTGTGTGCTTCAAAAGTTCTGCATGAGCTTGTAGTCCTGCGTCGATCTGGCACCCGCCTGGGTTCCATGTGAGACATGGGACACCCTCTGAAGAGAGCATTTCAGCGATATCATCTTGAATGACACAGCTGCCTTCTTGAATATGATTGAGAAAGACCCAATCAACGCTTGAAAGCATTTCTTTATCAAAATTGGCATCATGTAAATGCTTGTTTGTTCCTGGTTCATAGAGAATGACACGCTCGCCGCTTTTACCTGAGAGGATAATAGAATAGCTGCTGACCTCGTCTTCAACGACGGTGACACAGCTGGTATCTACACCTTCTTTTTGTAAGTTCTGCATAAGCTTTTCGCCCCATTGGTCAGCACTGAGCACACCTTCGTAGCATGCACTGCATCCGAGCCTCGCGAGTCCGACAGAAGTGTTACTTGCGCCACCCCCACATGTTTCGATGAGGTTTTCAACACGGATCTTTGCACCGAGTGGTAACGCAAAAGAGTCTGCACTATTACATTCAGCTACCGCACCTTTTGGCAGTCGAACAAACAGGTCGTAGGTAGCGCCTCCGATGGAAAGCGTTCTGTGTCCCATATGTTAAAGATTGTACCGTGATTGCATTGCCTGCATAAATGCAGTTTGCATTTGCATGTTCTTTTTTCTACGTAAGTGTACCTGAAAGAGGACAACGCTGACTGCGAGTATTGACCAGAGCATCCATGCTGGAGCACCAGTTGGGTCTAGGTCTGGCACTGCAGGAGTGCGTGGTGGTCCTTCGAATTCTCCTGCTGCTCCATGGAGCCCTCCTGGGATTGGGTCTCCTGGGGCTGCTGTGTAGCCGCCTCCAATTGGAGTTCCTTGCCCGGTTGCAGACAGGTCTTCGAGAAGTTCACCAGTTGTCGTAATTGGAGTGAGCTTCACAAAGTACGTAATTCCATTGATCAAGTCGCGCAATGTGTATGCACGTAGCTCTCCGTTTAGTGTTCGCTTCTCTGTGAACTCGTCTGGTTCAGTGCCATATTCCAAAAGGAATGAAGAGAGTGGAACGTTTGCTGTAAGGGCATCCCATTCGACAAAGACAGACCCGTCACCAGGGGTAATTTCGAGCTTAAGTCCAAGGACGATAGCGGATACTGCGTCGCTTTCCTCTTCACTTTCACGCCCCTCTTGTAGGGCAGTGATACCAAAGAAGTATTCTGTTCCTGGTCGGAGTCCTGCAACTGTTGCTGCAGCTGTTGGGCGATCTGTATCGAGTGTGTAGAGGAATTCACGCGGATCCGTTCCGACATAAATACGGTATCCATCAATCTCCTCCTCTTCACCCACTGGATCCCAACGCAATGCAATTGCATTGATCTGTGCTTCTGCAATGACACTTTGCACCTGTGGCAAGCCACGAAGTGATACGCCAAATGTTGCAGAATCAGATGTTGTATTTCCAATAGCATCTGATGTGGTTACGGTAACGTCGTGTGTCCCTCCTCCTTCTGGTGCTTGGATCAGCATTTGATACTTTCCAGAGGTTGGGTCAGTGTTTGTTAGCGTGTATGTTTCTCCTAGGAATTCTGCAGTGACACTTGGTGTACCTGGTTCTGTCTGAACAACAAGAAGGACATCTGTTTCTTCTACTGGGTTTTCTGGTGTGAATGTAATACTGCTAATTGCAGGGGGAGTGATGTCGATAGAGAATGCACGTGCTTCAGATTCATATCGTCCATCAATATCTTTCACGATAATGGAAAATTCAGTTTCTAATGGATCGAGCGTGATTGGAATAGCGAAGTTACCATCTCGGTCTGTTTCTCCGACAACGTCTTCTAATCCACCGACAACCGTAAGGTTAATGAAGGCAGGTCCGTTTCCTGTCACGGTAATATCTGTTTCATTGAACTTGGCATTTGCCTGAGGTTCAAAGACACTTACTTTAATATCTGGCTTATCGATGATCTGCTGTCCAACAACAGATACTGCCATAAATCCAAGAGAATCTCGTGGGTCTTCAGGGGCTGCATTTGGACTGTCTGTAATAATGATTATATGATCACCTGCATTCCCAAACTTTAGGACAAGAGGGAAGCTTCGTGCTCCCTGGTTTGTAAATCCAAATTGAATGACTCCATCTTTTGGTAGCTCTGCAGATGGATCTGTTGATGCCATATACACAGTGCCTTCGTAGTCTTGGAAAATATTTCCATTTTGATCGATTGCAGTGATACGAATATCCTCTGCTTCGTTCAGTCTTAGCATTGGCTTGTCTGATGTAATCCGATCTCCGATACGAATTTCGAAGTGGTCGAGCTCTTGGAACTCGCCAACTTGCCCGAGAAGACTTGCACCAAGGACATTGGTATCTGAATAGAAACGTGTTGGTGTTCGCGGAGCAGTATATGCAACTTGTGTTGGTCCACCCATACTCTCTGTAATACTTCCCGCCATAAGGGCGATTGAGTCGTCTATCATTTGTGCACTAATAATATCCATCGCACGTAATGTGAGTGCGCCATTTGTTGATGCACGTACAACGAACTGCTGTTCACCGTATCCATTTGTTTCCCTCGAAATTGACTGGATAAGATCTGTAGGCCTACTAGAAATTAGTTCGACCATGCGTCCTGCAAGCGGGTTTCCGTATCTGTCTACAAGGACCACTGTTACAGTGACCTCTTCGCCAATTGCGATCTGCTGAGATGGCATATCGATATAGCTTTGTAGTGTATCGATACTATCTGGGTGCACCTCTAGTGATGCAACAATGCTCTCAGACGAAAGCAGGTACTCACCTGCAACTTCAAGGTCGCTTCCTGCAATCCATGTGTGTGCTACACCTGCGTCGCCTACATTTAATGTGTGCGTAAATGTATTTCCAATTGGAGGAGTGATAGAGAGTTCAACTTTGTCTCCCGGCGTCGCATCTGTAATACTAATTTCTGTCGCAAGTCCGGCCACAGTATCCATGGCATCTATCGTAAGAGCGTGTGCACTAACAGGGAGTGCAAAGAGTGCTGCAACCAATAATGTGTGTGTGTATTTCTTCATAAATCATACTATTCTAACATTATTACGTGTTTTGCTCAATATACATAGTGTGACTGGAACATGGTAATACGCAGTTGTCTACAATCTTTCCAGGGTGACGGATCATTCAGATTTCCCCTCGAGGCCTACTTTATAGTACTATTACATTTATGAAACGAATATTCCTCTTTTCAGCCTGTGTTCTTCTTGCCGCTTGTGGCGGGGGTTCTGCTCGTTCTGGCTGTGAGCAGGATTACTGGGATGGGACCGTCGGAACGTGTCTTCCTGAGGGGTGGGAGATTATTGATAAAGAGACTTTACGCCAGCGAGGTGTGCCAGAAGAGACAATTGTTGCTTTCCAGATTTCAGAGTCTGTTTCTGGTCAGTTTCCAACAGTTGCCGTTACAAAAGAGCGACTACCAAACCCCGTAACTGCGCAGAACTATAGCTCTGCAAGTATTAGGTCTATAGAAGTTATGGAAGGATATACGTTGGTAGACTCGAAGGATTTCACGGTAGACGGAGAGGATGTCTCTCTACACATCTTTACTGCGCAACCGATAGAAGGAGAGCCGCGTCGTCGCTTCTTCCAGGTAAGTACTGCTATTGAAGACATAGGATTTACAGCAACTGCTGTATCGCCTGTATCTATTACGAAAGAACTCGAGGAAGACATGATGCTTATTCTTGAACACCTTGTCTTTTCAGAGCCTATAGAAGAGGAGAAATAAGCGTGATATTTACCCTGAATGTCTGCTAGAATCTGGTCCACTACTTTATGGTGCCGTAGCCAAGTGGTAAGGCAGGGGTCTGCAAAACCTCCATTCGCGGGTTCGATTCTCGCCGGCACCTCCATTCTTTTTGCATTTCACCTTTTTCTATTGTGACTTTTGAAAGATCAAAAGTAACCAAAAATCTTAGCCACTGATATGAACGAAGAAATAATGAGAGGACAGAGTTGTGCGCTCCTCGACTAAGCTTGCTGTGGCAACTTAGCTCTTCGTCACTAAGAAGAAATGAAGCGGTGTGATCTTCGTCCATACTACAGTGGCAGACGATCGTCTGGCAGACTGCATGTCTGAGGACGAAGAATATACTAAGAGTGAAAGGGATACAGCGACGAGAACCAGTTGCTGTAAGCAAACGCAGTGACCTGGGCGAGGAGCATCCGAGTAGTGCGAGTGTTATTTCTTCGAACGAGTTCTGTCTGCCTTGATTTTTCCGCCTCTTTTTCATCAAGGAAAAAGGGGCAAGAGAGGAGATTACCCAAACGTCAAAGCCTCAGGAGCGAAGATCATCAGCATTCCAAGTGCGTACATAAGGAGGCCTCCGAAGATCAGTGTGAAGCGACGGTACTTCGTCGTCATTCCTGTTGCATGCAGTGTGTAGATCGCGATAGCAAAGATTGCCAGGTCGTCGATCATGTACATCATAATAAAGAGTCCAATGTACCCGTACCTGGCAAGGTTTGTGATGTCGTTAAATGCAAGGATCTGCGTAAAGACGGCAGGAAGTCCTGCTGTGCAGACTAGTTCGATCATGTTTACAGAGACTGCAAGAATAGAGACCCCAAGGATCAACGCTGGCCATTGTGTGATCTGCATGATGGATTTCATCTTGGCAATTGTCTTCTTCCTTGCAGAAAGGTTTGTCACCTTGCATTGGTTTGGGTCTTTTCCAAAAGCTTCATATAAATAAAATCCACCACCACCAATGGCGACGATTCCAATAACTTTTTGGACCCAGAAGTTGTATCCGATCATCAGGAATACATTGAGCCACGCTGCAATAAAGAGGTAATACACCGCTCCACTAATAAAGAGGAATGTTCCGCCAATAATCCAGATCTTCTTTTTGTCATGCGTATTAATAAGAAGGGTAAGCAGAGTGATTAAAACCCACATAGCACATGGGTTAAACCCGTCGAGGAACCCAAGAAGGATACTAAGCGCCGGAAGGCTCATAAGTGTGAGGTCTGTCTTTCCAATGAACCATAGGTTCAACGTATACTTGTCGAGGTCTGCATCACAGTCCTCGTTGCAAGTTTTACCGGCAGCAGTTACTTCTACTTCTGCATCACTCTTTATGAAATCTTTAAAGTCGAGACATCCGTCTGCAGAGCTCTGGCAGTATTGTAGGCGTGCGACAACTGCTTCCCCGTGTTCGTCTGTGTCGTACCCTTGGCTAACTGTTCCATTAATAACGATTGTTGGGACTCCTTGGTTCAGTGCAGGAGCGCGCTGCTGCAAGTCCGAGAAGTATTTTTGCGCATCAATATTGGTTACTTCGTAGTACTGAACTGCAAGCTCATGCTCCTCCGCATATTCTTCAAATGCTGCACAATGCGGACATCCATCACGTACAAATACGACAATATCTGCCCCTTGTGTCGAGTGGTATTTTTCTTCCGTAGCAGGCATTTCTGCGATTCGGTCTGGAAAGAGGAATCCGAGTGCTACGACCGGAATAAAAGCCAAAGTCATGAATGTAAGAATGCGTTTCATACCCTTATGGTACAGCAAAAATTGCTTGCATACAAAAATTGATCGGAGTAGCGTTAATTGCTATGGGAATGGTGACTCATGCAGACGGCTCTGATGTGCAAACTCCTGAATACCTCAGTCGACAGGTACGGTTAATGGGTAAGAACTCAGAGCAGCTTCTTGCAACAGGCCCAGAGCGAGCAATGCTTAGTGGTCAAGATTGGAAAAATTTGGATGTGGTTTCTCACCTTGGTCTCGACAATATCGATGCATATAGAGCTATTTGCAAAAATGATATTATCAGTTATCTCATGACTCAATGGATTAGTAAATATTCCTCTATATTTGGTGTCCTTGCACGAGTTGAAGGTCAACCTGTCGAGCAAGTAGAGGTAGAGGTTGGAGCTTTTCAGTGTCAAATTAATGAAATGATAGGGGAGCTTCGGTATTTATGGGGTGTTCATACTGGTCAAAGCCTTGCTCTGCAGGCTGCACTAGAGCAAATACGGTGGAAGGCACCTGAAATAAGAGCACTTGTTAACCAGGGGCAGTCAGTCACTAATGAACAGTATCTCTGTGCTGATGCTTTATTTCCCCATGTGGTAGATTCAGATGAAGGCTCTACTGATTTACTATTTGATTCTGATCATATCTCTATATCGACTTTACGTGTTTCTATTAATGATGAATTGGCTGTAGCAATAAAAAAAGAGCTTGCCGGTTACCTCTAAAAAGGGTAAAGTCTCTGAAATATCATGGCTGCGACCGATTCCACTTTACCGGCCTCCAAAGATCCAAAAGACTTCGTTATAGCAACGATTGGAAGCCATAGTGCGCTGCAGATATTAAAAGGTGCAAAAGATGAAGGGTTTAAGACTTTGGCTATCTGTAAGAAAGGGACAGAGCGTGTTTATGATGAAAGAGGGTATAACGTTGCAGACGAGATTATTAGTGTCGATAGCTTTTCTGATTGGAACGAAGAACTAGAGCAGGAGCTGATTAAGCGAAATGCCATTATCATTCCTCACGGGTCGTTTATTGCGTATATGGGACACGATAGAGTGCAGGCAATGAAGTCGATGTACTACGGTACAAAAGAGATCCTCGAATGGGAGAGCGACAGGACAATGGAGAGGCAGTGGATGGAGAAGTCAGGGCTACAATTACCACGAGTATTTAAGGATCCAGAAGAAATCGACAAGCCAGTAATCGTAAAGTTCCACGGTGCAGGTGGAGGCTTTGGATACTTTGTTGCAAAATCGCCAGAACAGTTCTGGGAAGTGAAAAACAAGAAGCACCCAGATAATAATGACTACGCAATTCAGGAGTACATTGTAGGAGTGCCGGTTTACGCACACTTCTTCCAGTCTCCAATCACTGGTGAGATCGAAATCATGAGCTTTGATAAGAGATACGAAAGTAATGCAGATAGCATCGGACGTATTAAGGCAGAGGACCAGTTGGCAGCAAACATTCATACCAGTTACACCATTGTTGGAAACATTCCGATTGTTGTACGAGAGTCACTTCTTCCAAAATTCTTTGAGATGGGGGAGAGCGTGGTGAAGGTTAGTAAGGACATAACGAAGAATGGCAAAGGACTCTTTGGACCGTTCTGTTTGGAATGTATTGTGACCCGAAAGCTTGAAATTTTCTGCTTCGAAATTAGCGCACGAATTGTTGCTGGAACGAATCCTTTTGTTGAAGGTTCACCATACACAGCACTGAAGTATGATGTTCCAATGAGCACAGGGAGGCGTGTTGCACTCGATATCAAACAAGCGATTGCAGGTGACAGACTTGCAGATATACTTGGATAAACTTTTATGGATATTTCTTCTATTCTCAACGGCTACGATACATCCGATATTACTGTTGGAGTTCTTGGTGGTCACAGTGCTCTGGATGTTTCACACGGTGCGAAGCAGTTTGGCTTTAACACTGTATGCATTGCACGAGAGGGAAGAGAGAAGACATTTGAAAAGTACTACAAAACTAGAGGAGAAAGAGGGTGTATCGATACGGTCATTGTAAAAGAAGGATTTGATGGTGTACTTGATGCAGACGTCCAAGGTAAGCTAAGAAAAATGAATACAATTTTTGTACACAACAGATACTTCTGGGTCTACTTTGATGATTTTTCTCAGGTAGAAAAGAACTTTGAAGTTCCAATCTTTGGATCGCGAACATTGCTGAAGATCGAAGAGCGCGACCAGCCATATAATCAGTATCACTTACTGCAGGATGCTGGAATTAGAACGCCGAAGATATATAATGGGGTAGGGGGTAAGGGGTTGGGGGTAGGGATTGACCGTCCGGTGATTGTGAAAGCTGCTGAGGCAGAACGTGGATATGAACGAGCATTCTTTGTTGTTACTTCTGATGAAGAATACGAGAGGATTGGATCTCAGATGGAGGCCGAAGGAAAAATTGCATCAAATTGGCGAGAGGCTACTGTCGAGGAATTTGTGGTAGGTGCACCTATAAACTTTAATTACTTTTATAGCCCACTCACAGGAGAGCTAGAGCTCATGGGAACAGATACACGCAGACAGACTAACCTTGATGGTTTTTTACGGATGACCGCTCCTCAGCAAATTCAAGCGCTGCAATCAGTCCCTCTCAAGATGATAGAAACAGGGCACATTGCATGCACTGTCAAAGAATCAATTTTAGAAAAAGCATTTGATATGGGCGAGAAGTTTGTTGCTCAGTGCAAGAAGCTACCAAAAGACTTAGACCCAAGTGGTAAAGGAATGATCGGACCGTTTGCACTTCAAGGTGCGGTTGTTGCGGAAGAGGGAAGAGAGGACATTGTTATCTTCGATGTGTCATTCCGAATTCCTGGAAGTCCTGGTAGCCGTGCTACTCCATATTCTGGATACCTTCATGGAGAGTCTATGAGTGTTGGTGAGCGTATTGGCCTCGAGATTAAAAGTGCAGTAGAACAGGGAAGACTAGAGGAGATTGTTACGTAAAAAACTACACCTTTTCACCTTTGCAAACAGGCATTTTTGCTTATACTGTCCTTCGTCTAACAATATGTGGGGCTGTAGCTCAGCTGGGTCGAGTATGCCAACAGGCATACGAGCCATATAATGAAGCTTTGCTCTAACCCACCGATCAATTACATCATTGTCTAACAATATGTGGGGCTGTAGCTCAGCTGGTTAGAGCACCTGCTTTGCAAGCAGGGGGTCAGGAGTTCGAATCTCCTCAGCTCCACCAAACTAATCTCATCTCGGTGAGATTTTATTATTATGTATTAGCTACCGAGCGCTCCTCCAAATATCCAGAAGAGAGGGGCAAAGAAAATCTGTTCAGTTCCAGTCATTGTGGCAATGGACCAAAAGAATATTGCTACACCGAGTAGGATCAGGAAATTGTATATGCCGCCAATGTGGCGCATCCAGTATGCTTCTCCTACTGAGTCTCCGATGCGCTCACGGTATTTAATAATAAATACACCGATCAGCATCCCAAAGATTCCAAAAACAATACTCATGGTGCGAGTATAGCACTATGAGTATTGATGATACGAGGTGAAATTAGCTCGTGACATTATCGAGCTCTTTGGCCATGTCTTCTTTAGATTTTGCTCCAACAAACGTTGCAACAGGCTCTCCGCCTTTAAAGATAATAAATGTTGGGATACTCATAACGGAGTACTTACCAGGAGCTTCTGCGTTTTCATCAACGTTCATCTTTACGACTTTGACCTTGCCTTCGTATTCGGTAGCAAGTTCGTCGACTATTGGAATCATTGACTTACATGGGCCACACCATGGTGCCCAGAAATCTACAAGAACAGGAACATCTGACTTGAGTACTTCGCTATCGAAGTCGCCGTCGGTAACAGTATTAGACATAAGATATAGTGGGGTAATTCGTATATGATTATACGGTTATGAAAATTGAGTGCAATTCGGAATCCTAAAATACGTGATAATGATTACTCTTCGTTCAGGATTTTCTTTGTAATATTTTTTCCAATTTCAACTGCAGGTTGTCCATATGGGTCTATACGATAGAGTTTTCCAAGGAGGACTACTTCTACGAGGAAGAGGAAGAATAGTTGGCCTAAGTGGTATTCATCTATTTTTTCTAGGCCAATTGTGACGTGCGGCCTCTTCGCTGATGTCAGTGCATCACTTGTGCCTTTGTAGCATGCATCAAGGAGGTCACCGAACTCTTTGCCTGCAATGTACTTGAAGCTTTCTTCTACCTCATTTGGGACTTTAAATGGTGTCTTTTCAATCTCTCTAATAAAGATATGCCATTGCTGCCTCGGCCCTGCCATCCATTGTTGAAGAAGGGAGTGCTGGTCCTGTGTACCAATTGCTGCAAGGGGGATTGGGTTACTGGTTTCTACTTTTCCAAGGCTCTCTGCAATAAGCTGCTGGTTCCAGCGTGCAAAAGACTCGAGTCTTTGGCTATAAGGCATGATGACACGGACATTGCAGTCCCTTTTGGTGTCGAGTAGGAACTGTACAGAAGCGAGCATTGCCGCTGGGTTTTCATCTGGTGTGACGTTTTGACAGATGGTGTCCATCTCTTTTGCGCCTCGTACAAACTCATCGACATCTGCACCAAGAAGGGCAACAGGTAATAGTCCTACTGGTGTGAAGATAGAGTACCTCCCTCCTACATTGTCTGGAATAGGAAGCGTTCGAATTCCGTTTTCGAGACAGAATGTTTTAAGAGTTCCTTTCTTTGGGTCAGTAATGGCAACGGTGTAGTTACCTGCTTCTTTCCCGCGTGCTTCTTGCATTCTCTTCCAGCAGTGGAAGAAAACACTCATAGGCTCTAACGTTCCACCAGACTTACTAACGACGACCAGAAGAGTATTTTTCCAGTCGAGGATACTGTCGTACATATCGAGCATGTATGGGTCGATGGTATCGAGGAGAATAAACTCTGGTGTGTTTGGTGTCTCGAATACTTCTCGCAGTACCTTAGGACCTAGTCCCGATCCGCCAATACCAATCCAGACAACAGTTGAAATCTTCTGTGCACTTGCAAACGTTGCCACCTCTTTTACTTTTGTAATTACCTCTTCATTTTTTGGATCATCTGCCCATGCATGCTCACCAGCTTCCCTTTCAGAGTTGTAGTTTTCTGTATAGCGCCTCAGGCTTGTAAGCAAAGCGGAAAACTCCTGTTCTGGAATTCCTTTATTCGGTGTAATAACTTTTCCCATTGATGCGGAGATGTCGAGCTGAAGCATGGAGAGAAGGGGTTAGAGGGAGCGAAGTGCAGCGGTTATACGTTCTTCGGTTGTTGTAAGGTCTTCGGATAAGTCTTTTAAGACATTCATAATAGTCCCGGTATCATACCCAAGAGTCTTCAGAGCTTCTACTGCATCATTGTCGAATGTAGAGTTTTTTGTAGCAGAACTTACACTTGTGCCAAATATTTCTGGCTGAGACTCTGCAAGAGACTTCAGATCGAGCAAAAGTTTTTCAGCAGTCTTTTTCCCGATTCCTTTTACTGTTGTCAGAAGTTTTGGTTCTTGGGACCCGACAGCTTGCATGAGTAAGCTTTTTGGAACTGCAGAGAGCTCGAGTGCAAGTTTGGGGCCGATGCCATTCATTCCGATAAATCTTTCAAATAAGACACGTTCGCTGTCTTCGAGGAATCCGAAAAGGTCTAAGCGGTCCTCGCGAATATGTGTATAGATGAATACTAAGGCTTCAGAGCCTTCTTTGAGCTCATCCCATACGTTTATTGGAACATAGACTCTGTATCCAACTCCATTGACGTCTATGGTCACCTCCTCGGGGTTTAGCCTATGAATAGTACCTTTTAGATGAGCAATCATGAGTATGAAGTGTAGCAAATTTCTGGTATAATGAATAGAAATGAATTTTCGAAATACACTACTCATTCTTGCGGCATTTATTATCCTTTCTGTTGCTGCCAGTGTGCAGATAACGGCAAGTGTTCTTGAGCGAGGGTACGTTGCATCGGAAAAAGAGAATGCAACAGAATCTATCCTTTCGCAGAAAAAGCAATCACTCAAGCTTCTTGATGAGCTGCGAGCGGCATCTGGACATGAGCGACTTGTTGGTACTCGGCTGCATGAAGTAGAGCGAAAGCGTCGCATGTTGCAACGTCAGATTGATCAGTTGAAGGAAGAGGAGGTATTGCATGGAGCAGCACCAGAGAGGGAACTTGACGTATCGACATTAGTATCGGACCTTAGCTCACGTCGGTTTAGTGATAGGCTTGCTGATCATCAGGCTAGTCGGTTTCTGAGACGCATGGCCCAACGTGCAGGACTTCAATTCACCGGTGGTAGCAGTGTGTTTACTGCCGAGAAGCTGCTTGCATTACGAGCGCGAGATACAGCGCTTGAAAAGAAACAGGGTCTACTGGCTGTTGATCTGAAAAGAAATGAAAAGCGTGTTCGTGCAAATACCTATCAGCTAACGGCTGCACGCCAGATGCTGAGGCAGACACAAGAGGTGATGTTTGCTTTGCAGAATCATTTAGTACGCATTGACGCACAGATTGCTCGTCGCCAAGAGAGGCAACGTATTGCAAGAGGGGATTTAGATCCACAGTTTAATAAATATGAAGAAGAAAAAGGATACGTTGATGCGTTTATCTGGCCAGCGAAAGCACGCATAACTGCTGGATTTTTGGAAGCCAGCTACCTTGCATTCTTTGGTATTCCTCATAAGGCAATTGATATTGCAGTGCCACACGGTACTCCTGTAAAAGTTGCAGCTGACGGTATTGTGTACCTTGCACTAGACTCAGGTATGGGGTATTCGTATGTGCTCGTTGGTCATCGTAATGGGTACGCAACCTTGTATGGTCATCTTTCAAGTATTGATGTCATTGTTGGTGAGCCTCTTGACGCTGGTCAGATTATTGGATTAAGTGGGGCAACTCCTGGTACACCTGGGGCTGGATCTGTTACTACTGGTGCACATCTTCATTTTGAAATGACCAAAGATGGAAAACATATTGACCCGCTTACTATGCTCGAATAATTATGACTGACCGAATGACACCAGAGGATGAGATCCGCGCTGCACTTGAACAGAAAAGTGAAGCACAGATTGGAGAGCTTAAAAGACTCGTTGATGTTGGAAGAGATGAGTATCATACCTTCCTGAGTCGTATTGGTTTGGGATGGCTTATGCATACCAGCAGAAGTTCTTTAAAAAGAGCTATGAACGAGATGGCAGACATCGAAATAGATTCCCGTCGAGGGGGTCCAAATATGGCTATTTATCCAGACTCAGACCGAAGTATGGTAGACCATTACAGACTCAAGCAGTCTCGGGATCAGTCGGCTTAACGCTGTGCACCAATGATAACGACGAATTCTCCTTTTTTTGTAATACTTGCTGCAGTGTTTTTTAGTTCTGCAACAGTGGTATGTGTGAGTTCTTCATACATTTTTGTAAGCTCTCGTGCGACGACGACGATTCGGTCTGGTTGCTCTGTTAGTGCATCTGCAATTTCACAGAGAGTTTTTTCTATTCTGTGGACAGACTCATACAGAACGATGGTTCGTTTCTCCTCCGCAAAAGATCTGAAGAGTGTTTGTCGCCCCTTCTTTAGAGGGGGAAACCCCATGTAGACAAATTGATTAATAGGGAGGCCAGAAACAGACAATGCTGTGAGGAATGCGGATGGACCGGGGATAGCCTCTATTGTTAGTTCTTCTTTTCGGGCTCTGGAAACAAGTGCGTATCCAGGATCAGAGATACCAGGAGTACCAGCGTCTGATACCATTACCAAATGCTCTCCTCCTTTGAGGCGCTCTATAATACCGTCTACTTTCTCTGGTTTGGTGTATCCGTGGCAAGAGATGAACTCTTTCTTTGGGATATCTAAGTGCTTTAAAAGCTGTCCTGTTACACGGGTATCTTCACACACAATGGCATCGCAGGCCTTGAAAGTCTCAATGGCCCTTAGGGTGATATCCCCAAGGTTTCCGATGGGTGTGGCAATTATCGATAACATTGCTTCTATCTTAGCAAATTCTTTGCCTTTTGCCCCTTCCTTCTGGCGGATTTTTCGGTATGATCTTCTCGTCCTATGGGATTTATATGGCTGATACCAATGACAACGCAGGCGAGCAGCAAGAGGACGCTAAGCCAAACCAAAGCGAGTTTGAACAACTGGACCTTGGTGAAACCCTCTCTTCTATTGGGCGTATTGCTCCACGCAGTATTGTCACGGAAATGGAGGAAAGCTACTTGAGCTACGCGATGAGCGTTATCGTATCTCGTGCTCTTCCAGATGCACGCGATGGACTAAAACCTGTTCACCGTAGAATTCTTTACGTTATGCACGAGCTTGGGCTTCGAAGTAATGCAAAGTTCCGAAAGTCTGCAGCAGTAGTCGGAGACGTAATGGGTAAGTATCACCCGCATGGAGATTCTTCTATTTATGATGCACTCGCACGTATGGCGCAAGACTTCTCTATGCGTCACATGCTCGTAAATGGACAGGGAAACTTCGGTTCTATCGATGGTGATAATCCAGCGGCCATGCGTTACACCGAGGCCAAGATGCAAAAGATCACAGAAGAGATCTTGCAAGATATTGAAAAAGATACTGTGCTGTTCCGACCGAATTACGATGGATCGAAGAAGGAGCCAACAGTGTTGCCAACGAAGCTTCCCGTTCTTCTCATGAACGGTACGGTTGGTATTGCGGTTGGTATGGCTACGAACATTCCACCACATAATCTTGCAGAATTGATGGCTGCAATTTTGCATATCATTGATAATGAGGATGCAACTGTTGAAGACCTTCTGCAATATGTTCAGGGTCCAGACTTCCCAACAGGAGGAATTGTGTATGACAAAGAAGTGCTAAAGCAGGCTTACCTAACAGGTCGTGGTAGCGTTGCTGTTCGTGGTAAGGCTGAAATCGAAGAAGGAAAGAATGGCAGATACCGTATTCGTATCTCTGAACTTCCATATCAGGTCAATAAGTCTACGATGATCGAAAAGATGGCACGTCTTGTCACTGATAAGATTATCCCTGGAGTATCAGATATCCGTGATGAGTCTGACCGTGATGGTATTCGTGTGATTATCGAGCTCAAGAAGGAGTCGTATCCCCAGAAGGTTCTGAACCAATTGTTCAAGCATACAGATTTGCAAAATAGCTTTAGCTTCAACTGTATTTCTTTGGCAGATGGCCTTCAGCCTCGCCTCATGAACTTACTAGAGATGCTGACGATCTTCATCGATCATCGTCGTGAAGTGATCACTCGTCGTGTTACATTCGACCGCAATAAAGCACGTGATCGTGCTCATATCCTTGAAGGACTTAAAATTGCCTTGGATGACATTGATGCAGTAATCGAGACTATTAAGAAGAGTGCTGATAAAGACATTGCAAAAGATAACCTTGTAAAGAAGTTTAAGCTTTCAGACCTTCAGGCTGATGCGATCTTGCAGATGCGTCTTCAGACTTTGTCTGGTCTTGAGAGAAAGAAGCTCGAAGAGGAGCTTGCTGAAAAGTTGAAGTTCATTGCAGAGTGCGAAGCGATTCTTGCTGATAAGAAAAAGATTGATTCAATCATCAAAGATGAATGCACAAAGGTGAAAGAGTCATACGCAGAGCCTAGGCGGACTACTATTGTAAAGCATGCTATTGGACAGTTCAGCGCGAAAGATACTATCCCGAATTCGCCAATGATCGTAGCGCTTACCTCTGGTGGTTATGTAAAGAGGCTTTCTCCTATGCAGTTCCGTGCACAGTCTCGTGGAGGAAAGGGTGTAAAGGGAATGACAACGAAAGAAGAAGATGAGATCCAGACATTGCTTCATGTTATGAACCACGATGACTTGTTGTTCTTCACGAACACTGGTCGCGTCTTCAAGCTTCCTGCGTTCGAACTTCCACAGGGAAGTCGTATTGCAAAGGGGCAGGCGATTGTAAACTTGTTGCAGTTGCAGCCAGACGAAGTGGTGACATCTATTTTGAAGTCAGACCTTGAAGACAGAACACACCTCTTCATGATTACAGAGCATGGAACAGTGAAGCGAACAGAGCTTTCACAGTTCGAGAACATCCGCCGCAGTGGTCTCATTGCTCAGAAGATGAACGAAGGGGATTCATTGAAGTGGGTTCTTGCAACGACTGGCAAGAGTGAAATCTTGATTGTTACCAAGAAGGGTAAGGCTATTCGATTCCCAGAAGCAGATGTTCGCGCGATGGGACGAAGTGCAGCTGGAGTTCGTGGAATTAAGCTTTCAGGAGAAGACATTGTTGTTGAAGCTGGGTCTATTGAAGAGAGTAAGACAAGCATGCTTCTTGTCGTGATGGAAAATGGACTTGGAAAGATGACTTCTGTTGAAGAGTATCGATTCCAGGGTCGTGGAGGAACGGGGGTAAAAGCAGCACAGCTTACCGCTAAAACTGGTGATATCGTTGGAGGATGCATCTTGCAGCAAGGAGAGGATGGAGATCTTCTTTGTATCAGTAAGTCAGGTCAGACTATCCGAATGCGTCTTTCAGACATTCCTTCCAGAGGACGTGCTACACAGGGAGTTATCGTTATGCGCCTTAAGGCTCGTGATAAGGTCGCTACCATGAGTGTCGTAATGGAGGATAAAGAGGGGGAAGAAGCAGTACTCGAGGCTGCAGGAGAAACGCAGGAAGAAGAGGTAGAAGCTATCAAAAAGGAAGAACGACGTGTGAAGAGGGCAGCTGCTGAGGCGAAAAAAGTAGCAAAAAACTAGAAGAATCCTTGCGTTGAGAGCTAAATTCTCTAAAATCAGCACAATTATGAAAGCAGCAATCCATCCAGAAGTACACGGCGACGCTAAAACCACATGTTCTACATGTGAAATGGTGTTTGAAGTGCCATCTACTGTGAAGGAAATGACTGTTGAGCGCTGCCGTAACTGTCACCCGATTTATACTGGAAAGGTACAGGAGAAGGCTACAGGAGGACGCGTAGAGCGTTTCCAGAAGAGAATGGCTGCGAAAAAGGCTTAATATACACATATTTAGACTATTCATCGTTCAGTATCAGATCTAGCACTCAAAGCCAAAGAATGCTAAAATATATATATGAATGATCGTCAATCCCGTCTCCTAGCAGCGATTATAGACCAGTTTATTGAGACTGCGGGTCCGGTAGGATCGAAGAAACTTTTGGAGTCAGGAGAGTTTAATTGTAGTAGTGCAACTATTAGAAATGAAATGGGAATGCTTGAAGATGAAGGTTTTCTAGAGCAGCCACATATTTCAGCTGGACGCGTCCCAACTGCGTCTGGATATCGGTTGTATGTTCGGCAGTACATGAAGCCAAACAGTAGGGAAGCGGTGGTACGTAAGAAGTTTGAATCGTTAAAATCTTTTTACTTAGAACAGAAAGACCAAGAGAAGGTATATGAGGCAGTGGCACTTCTTACGCATATGATTCCAAATGTTGCTTTTGCAACTGTTCCACATAAGTCTCGTGTGTATTATCTGGGCCTTTCAAATGTACTAAAGCAGCCAGAGTTTCAAGCTAATCCGACTCTTGCGAGTGGTATTGCTGAAGTCCTAGAAGACCACCTGACAGAAACATTGTCTTCTATGGATATTAACGAAAAGATTCACTATTACATTGGAGAAGAGAATGTCCTCGAACAGATCCATAGTTGTTCCATGATGGTGACCAAGTACACTGTACGTGGGGAAGAGGGGGTGATTGGAATACTTGGACCAATGCGTATGGATTACGGGTATAATACTGTGGCACTCGACATGATTACCGAACTCTTAAAAACAGAATAATGACATCAACACTCCTTCAGATTCGTCCTTCCCAGGAAAACGAACGCGGCCCGCTCTACGCGGAGTCTGCAATTTCTGCATTGCACTCCCTTCCCGGAAAGAATCCCGTAGGACTCGAGATTGGTATGGCTCCGAATGGAAAGATTGGATTCTATGTCCGTTCTTCTGCCGATGCCGTGCGTCTTACAGAGTCTCAGTTGTATGCCCAGTATCCAGATATCGATATTGAATATATAAAAGAAGATCCATTTTCTGCGTCGGAGGATGAAGTGGTGCTGTCGGTAGATTTGGTGTTAACAGACCCCGAGATCTTCCCTATCAAACGTCACCCTCAGTTCGATGACATGCTTACACGAGTAAACGTGGACCCGATTGCGGGTATTACATCGACACTGTCACGTTATCCTGTTCCTGGTATTCGGGGACATGTATCTGTTGTTATATGTCCACTAACAGGAGATTTCAGACGTCGCGCTTTGCGATTCTTGCCTCTGCTAGAGAAAGGAATGTCTGCGGTTTCGGTTCGTCATGCAGCACTTTTTTCTCGTATGCAACTAGCACGTGGATGGAGGCGATATGTGTACATGCCGTTTGCATTACTCCTTGGAGGTTTTCGCGCCTGGCCTGGGTTTTCAAAGTTCTTGAAAGCACCATCTCTGTTCGGTACAGAGTCTTCATATGACCCAGATGATATGGCGCAGGCAAGTGCACGAACGCATGATAGAGAAGATGGAATTACAGGTTCTGCTGATAAGATGAATCGGCTGCTGTTTACGTGTAATGTACGCCTCAGTGTTATTTGCCCTAAAGAGCATAAGACTCTCGGGGAAGAGAAGCTTCGTGAAATGATTGGAAGCTTCAGGCAGTTTGCGCTGCCACATTCTAATGCTTTTGGTGCTGACAAGGTACAGGCAGAGGCTGCGGTGCATCATGGTATGCGTTCTCGTCCATATGTACTGTCAACGGAAGAAATTGCTACCGTGTGGCACATGCCAACGATCTTGGTTCAGACACCAAATGTCGATTGGGTGCTCAGTAGGAAGCTAGAGCCACCGAATAACTTGCCACTTGCAGAGAGGGAAGATGTTACAGTACTTGGTGAAGCGGTGTTCCGTGGTGAGCGTCATAGGTTTGGTATCCAGCCAATAGACCGAGGACGACATGCGTATATTATTGGAAAAACAGGTATGGGTAAGTCTACTATTTTAGAGAACATGGTATTTTCAGATATTCATGCAGGAAAAGGAGTTGCAGTGATAGATCCTCATGGAGACTTGATTGATGCAATTTTGAAGTTCATTCCGAAAAGTCGCAGCAATGATGTGGTTCTTTTCGATCCATCAGATAAGGAATTCCCTCTGTCATTTAATGTTTTGGATTGTCCAGATCCAAGCCAGCGAGATCTCGTTGCCTCTGGTCTTATGAGTGTCTTTATGAAGATGTGGCCAGACTCATTTTCGGGTCGTATGGAGCATATCCTTCGTAATACCTTACTTGCCCTTTTGGAAGCAGAGGGTTCTTCGATGCTTGGAATTATGCGTATGTATGCAGACGATTCTTACAGAGCAAAAGTAGTGTCGACAGTGACGGACCCAATGGTAAAAAGCTTCTGGAATGATGAATATGCAGTGTGGACAGAGAAGTACAGAACAGAAGCTGTTGCTGCTATTCAAAATAAGGTTGGACAGTTGCTCTCCACACCTCTGATTCGAAACATTGTTGGACAGGTACAGAGTCGATTAGATATTCGTCATTCAATGGATACAGGAAAAATTATTTTGGTGAATTTGAGTAAAGGAAAACTCGGAGAGGATGCATCTGCATTCCTTGGGTCTATGCTTGTAACGAAGTTTCAGATCGACGCCATGAGTAGGGCAGATATTCCAGAGGAAGAACGTAAAGATTTCTACCTGTACGTGGATGAATTCCAAAACTTTGCGACAGAATCTTTTGCGACGATTCTCTCTGAGGCTCGTAAATACCGCCTTAACCTGACGATGGCTAACCAGTATGTAGCACAGTTATTGATAGGTGATAACGGTACAAAGTTACGTGATGCTGTATTTGGTAATGTTGGTTCATTGTTCTCTTTCCAGGTGGGAAGTGATGATGCAGAGGTGCTGAGTTTGCAGTTCGAAGAAGCGGTAACACCGAAAGATATTCTCAGCCTTCCAAAGTATCACGCGTATATGCGATTGATGATTGATGGAATTCCGAGTAAACCTTTCTCTGTATCGACATTACCGCCACCAGTTTTTGAACAAGACCCGGGTAGGGTCGAAAAGATTCGTGAAATGTCTCGTGAACGCTATACCGAAAAGAGGTCAGTTATCGAGGAGAAGATTTTGCGTTGGGCAGCGTCTGCTGCAGAGGGAAGAAGTAATGCAAAGGTCGCATCAAAGGCTAAGGAAAAAGAAGATGAAGAAATAAAGAAGGCACGGAAGAAGGGGATGAAGCTTCCTGAATACAGAGCATGGAGAGATAGAGAAATGTGGATGAATGATTATAATATGATTCGAAAAAAATCTTTGCTCGGAGAACCGTTGAACGCAGATGAAGAAAAGACAAAGATAGATTTAGAAAAGAAGCTCGAGACCTCTGGTGGAATTCCTGAAATCAGCAAGGGCTTACAGGCAGAGCTAGACAAGAAGAATGGAGCTGCTTAGTACTGAGGAGTTCCGTAGTCGCAGATGGCGTATCGTGTTCGTGGTGCTGTACTTCTTTTGTAGTCGTCGTATTGGCAGTCCGAGTAGTTAAGGTCTGATCCAAGGAAAGAGGAGACTCTGCGGTAATAGTTTTTCTGTTTATTTGGGACGTTCTCTGTAATGTAGCTGAAGATAACGCAGTCTCCCCAAGAGTTTCGTTTCTTACATTCGAATCCTGGATAGCGAGTTGCATCGAGTCCACGGTATTGGATTTCGATTCCAAGTACACGTGGAACCCAGTCCCAACTGAGTGCCTGGGCCTGCTCGGGTGTCGCTAATGTTACTGCGAAGAGTAGGCTCGCCAAAAGTGATGAATATCGCTTCATAAGGCGGGTATAGTATGTTTATGACCTAATTTTGTCAATTAAACCAGTGTCTGTTTTTTAAGGCGTAGATTGTGCTGATAAGCGCAGTTTTTGCTACATGTGGTGTGATCCATGGACCCTTGGCATCGTATGCACATCACACCGTCTTTTGAACAGTGCTCACAGCTAATATTCTGGTCTCCTGGGTCTCCGCAGTGTGGACAGAGTCCGTAGCGATCTGAGGGCATCATATCCTTATTTACGGCTACTCTGTGGTCGAATACGAAGCATTCCCCCTGCCATTTGTGATCTGGACGCTCTTTCATGTATCTGAGTATCCCTCCATCTAGCTGATAGACGTTGGTATAGCCCTGTCTTTCCATCTCTAGGCTTGCTTTTTCACAGCGAATACCGCCTGTGCAGTACATAAGAACTTTTTGATCCTTTGAAATACCGGAGTTCTTTACGTATTCAGGGAATTCTTGGAAAGTTTTCAGATTCGGATCAATGGCACCCTCAAAGATACCAATCTCTGTTTCGTAGTCATTTCGTGTGTCGAGGACAATAACATCTTCTTCGTTGATCATCCTATCCCATTCCTCTGGTGAAATGTGGTTGTGATGCCCATTTGGAACAATGTCTGTATTACCGAGTGAGACGATTTCCTTACGAATCTTTACAAACCATCGCTTGAATGGCTCCTCATCTGCGTAAGAATCCTTAAAGGACATTTTTCCAAATATGCTCTCTAGCTTATTTTTCCACTGCTGAAGATACTCTTCAGATTCTGCAGAAACTGTACCATTAAGCCCCTCAGCTCCTATTAGTACCAATCCGCTTATACCGATACTTTCACCAAATGACTTCAGATCTTCCTGCAGAGTAGTAAGATTTTCTTCATCCTGTGGCACGAACTTGTAATGGGCTGATATGTAGAACATGGCCCTACTATACATAAAGACCCTATGTGCTTGGCAATAAAAAAAGACCGGAACCTTCAACCGGTCTTTCTATAACCTTCTTCAGCCTAATCTTTATCGATTGTAGGATCTGCAATCTCTTCCTGTGCAGTAGGTACGAGTAGATTCGTATTCGTAGTATGTGTCCCCTTCGTCGTAGTAGTTGCGCCATTCTCCATTTCCTTCGTAGCGGAAGTTTCGATATTGAGAGTTAGAGTATCTGTTGTTCCATGTACTTGGCTGCACTGCACTTGCATTGAACATGCTGTTGAATGGATACGTTAACCTGAGATGATAAGGATTACTTGTTTGATAACTTAAACAACTTCCTGAAATGTCACGGTAGTAACAAGAATAGGTTGGGTAGTAACTTACAGCCTCTGCTTTTTGGATCCCAAGTGGGAGTAGGGCAGTTGCAGTAATGATTATTGTCGCCAGTAATGGTAGGAACTTTTTCTTCACCCCACTACGTCTTATGGACTTCGAGGGGCAAGTATCTATTATTGTGCGTGATGTAATCATAATTATATGGGGGACAGAAGGAGAGTAGCGTACGTCTAGTTCTTTATTTTTGCAATATAAAAAAACTGACTATCAGCACCTAGATAAAGGTCGGTACGAAGTCAGTTTGTATTTGTGTTATCTTTCTGCCGCATTAGGGTACCTTATTTATACTCGTGACCTGGCGAGTCCCTCGGAACTGATTTCAGCAAAGCGTGAGCCAAGGAAACCAAGAGGAATTAGGGGGGCATTCTGTAGCAGAGAGAATGGTAACCATAATTATATGATTACTATTCTCTTTACTCATCTGTGGTGTGAAGGATCTTATTTAGAAGTTGTCGGAACTCCGGTGTCTGTTTGTATTTATTTTTTGTATTTGCTCCTTTTGTATTTGTTTTTGGTCGGAGCTCCGACTGTGAGTGCACAGTTCACCGAGGTGAACTAGGGCTGATGGACTTATAGCCTCTCTCGAGGTGGCGATCTGTACTGGACAAATCATGTTATCTTATCAACTAAAAAATATTCTGCAACTTTTCCAAGTTCCCTTAGTATCAAATATATTTTATGAATACAAAATTTATACAATACTTAACATTACCTTTTATGCTTTAGGTAAAAGGAAAAACTACAATTTGTGTATCAAATATGTATTCTCAGGTTTTTTACATTCCTGTCATGACTCTATAGATTATTTCTGCCATTTCACCACGAGTGAGGAGCTGGTTTGGATCTGTAAAGCTTGGGGGAAGGCCACCAATACGGGACATTGCAAAGACGTATGGCTTCCACCACACACTAAGTTGTTGGTCTTCTGGATTGGTCTTAATGGCGAATGCATTGATAACAATCTTGGCTGCTTCTGCAAAGTTAACGGGATTACTTGGTCTAAATGTTCCATCATCGTATCCATCTATAACGTTATCATTCTTTCCGATACAGACATAGTCTGCGTACCAGTCACTTTGATGAACGTCGGAGAAGAGGTCTTGTGACTCACAGTTATCTGTCGCTTCTTGCGTGAAGTTTGCGGTAATGATGATCTTTGTAAATTCTGCACGGTTTATAGTCTGGTTTGGTCGGAATGTTCCATCCTTGTATCCACTAACAATTCCTTCGTTGCGGACAAATGTAATGGCTTTGACGTTTGGGTGATTAGGTGGAACGTCGTCGAATACACGATTTTCTTCTTCAACTGGATCTTCTTCATGTTCTGGTCCAGCAATGACTTCTGGCTCGGCCTCTGGTTCGGTACCGTCGTGGTTATCGAGCCATATGGCAAGATCTGCTATGTCTACTGCTGTTGTTCCGCTGCAGAGCCCTGTGTGATACGTGCCATCATTTGTATTGATAAAGATGATAGTACTTTCATTTGGTGGAAGCTGTATTCCGCATGCGGCACTGTTATTTGCTGTTTCGATTTCGATGTATGCATCTGCTTGTCCTTTCCATACCTTCTCGACACTAACGTTGTAGACAAGGGACATACTTTTCTCTGTCACAGAGATTGCAGATCCTTGGATGATGAGATCTGCGTTGCTGTATGATGCAGTATGCTGTTCTTCTGTATCAGTGAAACCGATACAAGAACATGCAAAAACTTCTTGCGGTGTGGCAAGAGCGCTTAGAAGCAAGATGAAGATGAGAGGGAATTTGCGCATAAATACGTCCGAGACAGTATACCGTATTTCCCTATTGGCAACAGGGGTTTTAGGGTTTTTGCTCCTACTGTATTTTTATCCCTATGCCCAGTTTGAAGGCGTTATTCCTGGACAATCGAAGCTTTCGCACAATTCTTCTACTTCTTGCGCGATAGATGCAAGTTTAGCGTTGTCGTCTGCATTATCGATAGCGGCTGACATCCAGTCTCCAAGTTTCTTCATTTCAGCTTCCTTCATTCCACGAGACGTCACTGCAGGTGTTCCAATACGGACTCCAGATGGATTGAAAGGAGATCCTGTATCAAATGGAACGGTATTACAGTTGGTTACAATTCCTGCTTTATCGAGGGCTCTGGCTGCATCTCTTCCAGAGATCCCCTTACACTTCAGTGTCTCGAACAAGATGAGGTGGTTATCTGTACCGCCAGTAACAAGCCTAAAACCATGACTGTTGAGTTGTTCTGCAAGAGTCTTTGCGTTTGCTACAATCTGCGCTGCATAGTCTTTGAACTCTTGAGTATCTGCTTCTTTAAGGGCAACTGCGATTGCTGCTGTTGTATTGTTGTGTGGCCCACCTTGTAGTCCTGGAATGATGGCTTTATCGATCTTTACTGCATGCTCTTCCTGACAGAGGATCATTGCGCCTCGTGGTCCACGGAGTGTTTTGTGTGAGGTTGTGATTCCAGTATCTGCCATTGGGTATGGACTTGGGTGAACGCCACCAACAATGAGCCCTGTAATGTGAGATGTATCTGCATGGAAGAGTGCACCTACTTCGTCACAGATCTCACGGAATTTAACGAAGTCGATAATACGAGGGTACGCAGTGTATCCAGCAATGATCATTTTTGGTCGTACTTCTTTTGCTTGTTCGAGGATCTTGTCGTAGTTAAGAAGTTCTGTCTCAGGGTCGAGTTCATAAGGAGAGCTGTTGTAGGTTTTTCCAGAGAAGTTTACCTTCCAACCATGTGTAAGGTGACCTCCGTGTGGAAGAGCAAGCCCCATAATAGTATCGCCATGTTCAAGGACTGCGTGGTACACCGCCATGTTTGCAGGACTTCCTGAGTATGGCTGTACGTTTGCATGTGGCATATTAAACATTTTCTTTGCTCGCTCTATTGCGAGAATCTCCACCTGGTCTACCATCTGTTGACCTTCGTAATACCTCTTCTTTGCGTATCCTTCTGAGTACTTGTTTGTAAGGACAGATCCTGTTGCTTCCATTACTGCATGTGATGCGTAGTTTTCGGATGGAATGAGTCGCATCTTATTCCATTCACGTGTTTCCTCTTCCATAATAAGATCGCGGATCTCTGGATCAGTTTCCTTGAGTGATGGTAGGTAGGTCATGCTTTGATAGTATCATAATGATCAATCTTTTAAAGATATTTCTATGTAATCATTCGCAGTAATTACGGCGTTCATAAGGACATCATGCGGCTCTGTTGGTACTTCGATCATAAGCTGACATTGAAGACAGGTTCCCCATAGAGGAGTGCGCGGATGATGCTTTTTGTACCACTCAAGCCAGGTGTCGTATCCACCAGAACCTCTGCCGAGACGGTTGCCCTGTCTATCAAAAGCTCTACCAGGAACAAGAATTATATCCACTTCTTTGTCTCCTAGCTCTTCTGCAGACTTTGGTGGTTCTGGAATAGTGAACTCTCCAGGTGGCAAGTTGTGTAGGTTCTCTGCTTTTCGGTAGATCATTTTTGTATCTGCACCAGCAAAGACTGGAAGGTAGACTGTATCCCCTCTGTCGAGCAGTTCTTTTAATAGAAGCCGAATATCAACTTCAGACTTCAGAGGGAAGTATGCACACACAGTCGATCCTTCGGGGATACTTTTCAAAAGAATACGACTAAGAGTTCTTCCTTCTCCATGGCGCTTTTCTGTATCCATGTCATCAATACGCTTTTTTATCTCTTGCCGAAGAATCTTTTTCTCTTCTGATTTGTGCATGACATCATTGTATTAGAAAATCTCGGCTGCTGCATCTGCAAGGTTCACAATGTCTTCTTGTGGTTTGGCTGCTTCTACCGGTGCCTTATTATCATCATCGAGTTTGCAGTGAATACCTAGCTTCTGCTTGAAGATCTTTTCGAAGATTGCTTCTACTGATCTACTTGCATCGACACCTCGTACTTTGTCTCTGTGAAATGAGGATGAAAAGCAGATAGTAATCGTATTGTTTTCATAGTTTGTCACGCGACCATTCTTGAGAGACATCTTTACTGATGATGGAGTCGCTTCATTTACAACGGATGTCCATGATTCTCTAATAGTCTCAATAGAGACTTCTGGTGCATTGATTATCGAAGGGGATGATACGGGCTCTGGTGTCTCTACTTCTTCAGCAACTGGTTTTTCTTTTACTGGCTCTGGTTTCTTTAAAACAGGTTCTGGCTTCGGCTCCTCTTTTGGAGCTGCTTTTTTTATGGCAGGAGCTGCAACAGTGCCATCATTTGTGCAGAGCGACAGTAGAGCCGCTTCTACCACCAGGCCTGGTACAGGGCTTGTTCGCATGTCACGGATAGCCTTAAGGAATACATCGAGCATTTTTAGGCTGTGTTCTGTACTATGGTTCGCTGCAATGGAATCGTGCAGGTTTGTTCGTGTGCTTTTTAAAAGGTGACGCAAAAATACATCGAGGGGGATGCCTGCATCTTCTACCTTTGCGATACTTTTGAGTACAGCATCTTTATCATTTGCCGTAATTGCCTCTAGTGCATTCACGCTATATTCCATACCGGTTCCTCCGGTGCGCTTTTTTACATCTTCGATCCCTACACTCTCAAGTGACTGTAGCTGGTCGAGTAGTGAAATAGCATCTCGCATTCCTCCTTCGCTGGCTGTAGCAATTGCCCGCAGAGCTTCACGGTCTATTGTTATATGTTCCTGGTCTGCAATGTATTGGAGACGTCTGATAATGTCCTCTTCTCTAATGTGTCTAAATGGGAAGCACTGACAACGGGACTGAATAGTTGTTGGGATTTTATTGAGCTCTGTTGTTGCGAGAATGAAGAAGACAAACTCTGGTGGTTCTTCGAGGGTTTTTAGGAGTGCGTTAAATGCTTCTTTCGTAAGCATATGTACCTCATCGACGATGTACACTTTTGCACTTGCGACGATAGGGGAGTACTGCACTTTTTCGATGAGCTCTCGTACATCATCAATTCCTCTATTACTTGCAGCATCGATTTCGAGAAGATCAACAATATTTCCCTCATCGACTCCTTTCTGAATTGTTTTTTTTAGTTCTTCATCTTCTATTCCCCGAGTCATAAGCTCTTTTGCAAGGAGGCGTGCAATGGTTGTCTTGCCGATTCCTCTACTGCCTGCAAACAAATATGCATGTGCCAATTTTCCTGAAACTGCTGCTTTTTCAAGGGTTGCAACTACGTGCTCTTGTCCTTGAACATCAGTAAATACTTTTGGCCGATATTTATTATAGAGTGACATGGGAGAGGGAGTATAGAGAAAAAGGATTACGAAGACTACAAGGACTACAAGGATTCGTTGTTATCTTTGTTCTCATTGTACTCGTTGTAATCCTTGTAATCCTTGTCATCCTTAATCCTATGTTCTAGTCTACTCATCGATTATTCTTCATCTTCTATCTCATGAAAAAACTACTCTCACTTTCCATTCTATCTACCAGCCTTCTCGTTGCATGCGGCGGCGATAGCGATGTTTCTGTTCGTCCTCCAAAAGGGAACGCCAATGCAGTTGTTATTGTTGAAGAGTTTGCAGACTTGCAGTGTCCTGCATGCTCGGCGGCTCATTCCCAAGTTACTGCTCCACTACTTGCAAAATACAGCAATGATATCCGATTTGAATTTAACCATTTCCCACTTCGGTCTATCCACCGATTTGCTTTAGATGCTGCTGAAATGTCTGAATGTGCAGCGGACCAAGGAAAGTTCTGGGAGTTTGTTGATATTGCTTATGAAAAGCAGAAAGATCTTGGCCTCGAGACTCTTATGGATTGGGCAGAAGTTATCGGTCTTGATACAGACATTGCAGAACGTTGTTGGAAGTCACATAGCAAGAGAGACATTGTACTCAATGATTATAAAGAAGGGCGTGACCGTGATGTCGCGGGAACTCCTACATTCTTTGTAAACGGAAAACGTGTAAAGACTGGTGTTGATACTCTAGGTGCAGCTATCGAAGCTGCCCTTAAGGGGAACCAGATGCCTCTATAAAGAATCGCATATTAAAAAAGCAGGTTGTGAATAACCTGCTTTTTTTAAATACTATTTGTAGAGTGGGCTGATCTGAGCGAATCCGTAGAGTCTTTCGAGCTCTGTATCGAAGAGTACGAGTGATCGGTACTTGATAGGCTCCTCTATTCCGACGACTTCGTATCGACCAGTACCAAGGTTGCTACGCATGAGGCCGAGGTCTATTGCGCTTTCGTCTGGGAATTCTACGTCACGTGGGTCAACGACCGTAGAGAGGTAGAAGTGCAAGGACGGTCCTGGTGCAGATGCAAAGTCTGGTGCGAGGAACAAAGAGTTACCACTGTAGAGAACCTCACCAGCTGTGAATTCGGTAATTGGAGTGAACGATCCCTTTGACCCTTTACGCTGATCAACTCGTGCCTTCTGAGCAACTTTGAGCCAGCTTTCTTTTGTCTTATCAATAATTTTCATTTTTGCCTCATCCTTAATAATAGGATCTTCATAAATTTCGAGTTCTACCATTGTATCCACCATCGATTCAGAATAGCGTTCTGCAAAGAGGGGATTTTCTAGGAGGTAACTAAGCTCTTGCTCCTTGCTTGTATTTGCATTTTGACATGCAGTTAGAGCGAGTAGAGCCATTGATGCAATGATTGTTTTTTTCATAAAGTATAAAGAGAAGTAACTGAAATGCTATTGTAGTGATATTTTAGCCTTCTACAAGGTAAATAGGTGTTAGTTAAGAGAGGTCATTGGGCCGACAGATGCATAATTTAGACCTTGAGACTCGAGTGCATAGGCTGCACGTGTCAGCTTTCCTCGTAGATTGTTCGCTACATTTTCATATTCACCAGCAGATACACCTTGGACAATCAGGTTGCTCCAGTACCAAAAATTGTAGTTATCTTTATTATTATTTGCTGTTTGAGCAATCAGAGATGCTTCGGATGAGCTTGTGCAGATGTTCTGTGCCTTGTTAGGCTCTTCGTTGATTGCAGGCTTTTGATGTCCATCGACAAGGTTATTTTCGATTCTGTTTCCATGCCCGACCCCTGGTCTGAGTGTTTCGACGGTTTCCTCGCGAGCGGTTTCTCGTACAGACCCAAGGTCTCGTGGTAAGTATCCTCTATCTAGTGACCATTGTACGTTGTAGATAAGAACGCCAATCGTACGAACACTTCCTGCATTTTGGCTCAGGGCATTTTCGTAAAATGGTCGTATAGGAGCTGGAAGTTGGCTCAGGCAAGAGTCGATTTCTTTCTTTGCTTCTATGGCAGATTTCATATCGATACCAGTACCACTCTCTCCTTCTTCTGATGAAGAGCTAAAGGTTTTTAGGTACCTCTTCATAGATTCCAGTTCACTGACCTGATGTTCTGTGATGGCCATTGGGGAAGCGAGTGCGAGAAATGCTTCTGCCTCGTCCCAATTTTCACTATCAAGAGCATGTCGAATTTTTCCTTTGATATCCTTAAAAGAGGAGTGTTCTTCGGGCGCGTCTTCTACTCCTACTCTACTTTCTGTTTCTTCTACATAACTTTTACGCTGTGCAAATGTAAGAGAGAGGAACGATGTCTCGCTTAGCCTTGTGAGCCCTTGAGGAACGCGACCCTTTGTCATTTTTGATTCGAGGACATCAAACCGGAACCGCACTTTGGACCATTCTTTCACAAAGTTTTTTACTTCTTTCACAGAGCGGTCTCGCTCCATCATGTGTGCGACTAAGTATCCTGTATTGTTGTAACTGACGTACTTTGCCTGGGCTGCAGCATCTATGACTGTTTTGATCTCCGAGTGGAGAGTCTCTTTTCCTTCTGCCTTTGCAACGACTGCGTTTTGTACTTCTTGGACAATGTTTACCTTTTTGTCATAGTGAAGAGCGAGGAATTTTTTTGGATCCTGAAAGAGTGCAATGTCTGCAACATCGTTTTTTTCTAAGGTTGCAGCGATAGGGTTGCCTTGGAGTTTTTGATACTCTGTGTGAATCTTTTTCCAACTAGCGACGTAGGATGGAAATTGGCGCTTCACAAAGTACTCTCTCGCCTTTGGGTTTATAGAAGGGTCGTTGAAGCGAGCGATCCATTTTTTCTTTGAGTCTGCAGAGATGTATGTGCCAACAGCGCTATCAAGCTCTTTACTTAAACTTGCAAAGAGACTCTGCTCTCCATCTACAATAGGAAGCGCTGACAGGACGTTTGTGATGAGCGCTTGCCTTTGAGGGAAAGTCAGGCTGTTTTGGAATTCATCTTTATTGCTTAGCTTTCCACACATCTCTTTAATCTTTGAATCGTTTGATTTACTTAACACAGAGAAGCGTGGGTCGTTTAAGGCTGTGTCTCTTTGCACAGAAACTCTGCGCCGCTCTGCAAGATACGTCGGGAGCGTTGTGTTTATAGCAGATTTCTTTTCATCGGAGTGACGGTTTCCGTCACGGATCCAGCCCATCCATGATGCGTATGATTTTTCTGAAATTACTTTATCACCGAGGGCATTTTTAAGAGGACCTTCTACTTCATTGTGATACATCTGTAGATTTTCTGCCTTACGCTGCTCTGCACTTTCACTTAGATAGGAATCGATAAGAGGGCCCCACTGTGCACCATGATTTGAAAGAAGTTTTTCCATGTACTGGCGCTGGTCTCTTACCTGACTAGAAGAGAGGAGTCCTGTTTCTTGGAAATTAATGCTTACAAAATCTTCAAATCCTCTGCGGATATCTGCTGGATTTACCTCACGCATATCTTTAATCTCTTCAGTTTCTTGCCGGTTTGAGGTAGAAATGGAAGGTTCCTTATTTGCCATGTGTAGGCATTGTAGAGAGGTGATTTACTATAGCAATTTGATTCTCAAAGATTTATGGTACCATCACTATCCTTACACGTATTTTCCAAGCGAACACATGATTCTTTCAGACAGAGATATCAAGCAGAGTATTACCGATGGCCGTATTATTGTTGAGTCCAATCAGAAAGAGCTCTTTCGGTATATTCATGCTTCATCTATGGACTTTAGGCTCGGCAATACCTTCAAGCTCTACGAGCATAGTAAGTTTGCAGTACTCGACCCTATGAACCCAGAATCATTTGCAGGAAACATGCGTACGATCACTGTGGCTGATGGAGATTCTTTTATTGTGCAGCCAGGGGAGTTTGTTCTCGGTGTTACACAGGAAAAGATCACACTGCCAGATGATTTGGTCGCAAGAGTAGAAGGAAGGAGCAGTCTTGGGCGTCTTGGTATTATAGTTCATTCAACAGCAGGATTCGTAGATCCTGGTTTCTCTGGAACTATTACACTTGAAATTTCGAACCTTAACCGTCTCCCAGTAGCGTTGTATCCTGGAATGCGTGTGTGCCAGTTGGCCTTCGAGAAGATGACCTCAGCAGCTGATACGCCGTATCACAGCAAGCCATTTAGTAAGTATCAAGGACAGGTGCTTCCAGAGGAGAGTCGGTTGTCTATCGACCCTGAATTTGCCAAGACTGCTAAGGAACTGCCTCTAAACCAGGAAGTAGTCGTTGGGTAATACTGAGAAACTAAGGTCTAAGACCCTTGATATTAATGCATGAATATGGTATTTAAAGGCCTTCGCTTGGCTTATCTAAGCGAAGATTTGGTCTTTGACAGTATCGAATCATATTCAAAACTTCAGAGGTTGCTGTAAGTATATTTTGTATGTTTTCAGCAGCTTCTGAGGTGTTCTCAGATGTGCATCAACTAGATGATGATAGGAGTGAGTAAATGAAACAACGAACCAGTGGCCTGCAGAAGGCTTCGCAGTGGCTTCTGGCAGATAGTCGGTTGCTTATCGCGGGGTCAGTTATTGCGCTTGTTTGGGCGCACGTGGATTTCTTCGGGGGCACTCATACCCTCGAGCACTTCACACACTTTGAAGTTGGACAGCTGTTTGCAGAACCTGCAGCTGATGCAGAACACTCGCCTCATGGCATGACCGTTCATGTTCTGATCGGTATGGCGATGGCTTTCTTCTTCGGCATTGCTGGGGCGGAAGTGAAGGAGTCGACGCTTAAAGGTGGAGATTTAAACCCTCCATCGAAAGCGGCAGTTCCATTGTTTGCAACAGCTGGAGGAATCTTGGGTCCCATTGGGGTTTACCTCTTTCTGGCAGTTGTTACAGGAAAAATTGCTCTCTACGCCAATGGTTGGGCTATTCCGACCGCCACCGATATTGCCTTTTCGTATTACTTCGGCAACATGATCTTTGGCAAGGGCTCTGCCCCTGTGAAGTTCCTGTTACTGCTTGCGATTGCAGATGATGCAGTAGGACTGGTTATTATCGCCTTCGGCTTCACCGACTTTGCGCAAATTCACTTGTTGTGGATGTTGCTCCCTGTCGTTGCTGTTGTTCTGACAATCGTAACCGCAAAGCTCCTGCAAGGGCATAAGAACCACAGCCATTGGCTGTATTTTCCGTTCATGGCTATCAGCTTGTATGGTTTCTATCGTACGGGAGTGGAGCCTGCTCTCGCATTTGTTCCAATCGTGTGGTTCATGCCGCATGCACAGACAGACCTTGGACTCTTCGCACATGGAGAATCTGAACGAGATGATACATTGAACCAGTTCGAGCACTTTTGGAAGCCGTGGGTAGAGGGGATACTTTTCTTCTTTGCTCTGACAAATGTTGGGGTGCCACTTGCGGGTATTGGTGTCGGGACACTGCTCGTTGCAGTTGCGCTGATCCTTGGTAAACCTCTCGGCGTATTGGTTTGCACATGGCTTGCGGTGAGGGTCTTTGGCCTTCGCCTTCCTGACGGGATGAACTATAAGATGGTGACCTGTATCGGAATGATTGCCGGTATCGGATTCACGGTGGCATTGTTTGTCGCTGTGAAAGCATTCGGCTCTCCCGAGTATGCAATGCAACTGCCTGAGGCAAAGCTGGGCGCACTGTTCAGTTTCCTCGCAGCTCCGCTGGCCATCTGGTATGCGCGAGCAGCTGGTATTAAACCAGCGGATACCCCTGAGCAACCTGAGCAGGTCATTGAGTTGGAAACTCAGCCTGTCTGACAATGATTCGGTCGAAAACCTACGAACCGCTACTCCTTTATTGGGGTGGCGGTTTTTTTCAATGCGTATTACGGTGTATCTATGAATGACGCAAAAAAGCATCAGTGGATTCTTATCATCCTGACACTTGCGATAGTTGTTGCTGTCGCTGGTTTGCTTGCACGGTGTTACTACGAACTGTCGGGAGTGATGTATGGAGATACAATGATTTTTCAGACAGTGGGCAGGGGAATGCTCAATGGACTGAAACCATATAGCGGTCTCTTTGAAACAAAACCACCAGGGATATTTATGATGCATGCACTATCGCTATGGTTATTTGATAGTCAGCTTCTTGTAAAAATATTGCAGGTATTGGCATTACTCACAATCCCAGTGATGGTCTTTATTCCTGCTGTACATTTTATGTCTGAGCGTTCAGCAAAGCAGCGACAGGTGCTGACACTGACGTCTATACTTTTTGGTATTGTGCTTGCCCTGTATACAGGGGACCAAGCGGGTATGGGACTTACGGAAAGTTACGGAGTAGCGGCGGTTCTTTTGTATCTCTTTTTCTTATGTCGTCCAAAGCCAAACATACTTCTTCTTGGTGTTTTTATACTGATTGCAGTGGGACTAAAAGAGCCATTCCTACTTATTATTCTTTCGTGTGTGCTTTTACTTAAGAAAAACCTCCTTCATGCATTTGTGTATCCACTACTTGTTGCAGTTTTTATGGGTTTGAGCATCTTGTTTGCACTTGGATACCTAGAACCATTTTTCTCTGTATACCTTCCGCATATGTTTGGTTTTCATGTATACCAACATAATGTACCTCTTCCGATTCGTGCACTTGAAGTGTGGCGCACATTTATAAATATAGGTGCGTATTCATGGTGGCTTGCCGGCTGCATTACCGTGCTATGGATTTCATCATTTTCTCGAGCAACAGCTCTACGATTGCTTACTGCGTCGTACCTTTTCTTTCTTGCAATTGCAGTTGGAGGGGATTTTTACGGTCATCACTTTGTCTTTGCTGTGCCATGTTATGTTGTGATGTATTGGCTACTCCTTCAAGGGGTTGAGCGTTCTCGTTGGTGGATAAAAGTATTCGCACTCCTTCTTGTGTTGTCAGTTTTTCAGACACGCTTTATTTATCACATTGATGAATGGCATCGAACAGAGGCTGACCATAAAGCAGTGGCCTCTGTAATAGATTCCGTTATGGATGATTGCGGATATGACCGGTATATTCAAATGATTGCGAGAGGAGGAGGACCATATGCGTACACAAAACATAGTCCAGCAGGTCCGATATTTGTTCATTATTCACGCTTTATTGGTGGATCTCCGATGTATCAATCGGCATATATTTCTGCACTTCAGAATGCTCCCTTAGCTTTTGTTCTTGATATTGATGAATCAAATTTCACGGACATAGCAAAGGAAATGATCAGAGAAAACTTTTCTGAAAATGCTCCAGCATGTGCAGGGGAAGATTTTGTCCAGCCGTCTCCATACCATCTGCTCTTCCGCCTGGAATAGGGAATATGATAGGATGTGTAGTATGAAAAAACTCAATGCAGGAACCGCAATTATTGCTACCCTATTTATTGTTAGTGGAGCCATTTACGCCGGTAGTTGGCAGGCATCTTTATCAAACTCGCAGGAAGACTGGGATGGAACGTATGATTCATATGACCAAGATTATAATTATCAGTCTTGTGGAGATGGTATGTGTGATAGTGATGAAGATGAGTATTCATGTGATATAGATTGCGGCACGCCGTGTTATACCGTTGATTGTGCAGCTCCGCCTGAAGGATGCTGGTACGAGAACCCAGAGTTTGACCGTGAGTGCCAGGTATCGTGTGGACGGATGAAGTGTAAAGAGAAAGAAATAGAGAAGTTCGACTGTAATCCTATTGTGTGTGAGGACGGCAGAGGGCATCCGCGTTGTACACCAGAGGGCCATCCTATTAACTACTTTGTCGATCCATGTTTCAAATCATCAGCTCCTGAGATGTGCTTTTATAATGATCGTAAGTATGAAATAGGTGAGAAGTTTAAAGATGCTGACGATTGTAATACGTGTTACTGCGATGATGGTGGGAATGTCTCGTGTACAGAAATGTATTGTGGAGGTAATGATGACTCTAATACTGAATATGAGGAAGAGGTTGTGACCGCTCCTCCTGTGATGAATAGATTTAGTGATGTTACGTCACAGACGCTTGAAGGAGAAGCTGCGAATGCATTAGCAGAAAAGGGTATTATTGGAGGTTTTCCTGACGGAAGTTTTAGAGGGAGCCAGCCTGTGAACAGAGCAGAGGCTGCGAAGTTCTTGTTAATGTCTCGTCTCGGTGTAAAGAACTCGGCGCTGAACAATGGTCGTTTCACAGATGTACTTGAAGGGGAGTGGTACGTGAAGTACATAGTAACTGCTGCAGACCTTGGTATTATCGATGGATATAAAGACGGAACGTTTAGGCCCGCAAATACGGTGAACACTGCAGAATTCTTAAAGATGCTTACCGGTGCGTTCGATCTACCTCAGAACATTGAGCATAGTTTCACAGATGTACCAACTGATGCATGGTTTGCGAGGTACGCAGGGGGTGCAGATGCATTTAACTTGTTCCCTGGAGGCTCAGAAGGAAAGCTTCAGCCAGAGAAATTACTAACAAGGGGGGAAGTTTCTATCGCAATCTATCGCATTCTGAATGCACAATAGGCCTGTTTTTCCTTTTAAATAAGCCATTTATCGCTAACATGCCGCCATGTCAATCGCTCCAGACCGTATCCTGTATGAAGATGAACACCTACTCGCTGTAAACAAGCTGAGTGGAGAGCTCGTCGTAAAAGGAGCTGGTAAGGTGCAAAAGCTACCACTCTTTGATTTCCTTCAAACAGATTACCCAGGCCTTAGGGTTCTTCATCGATTGGACTTCGAGACTTCAGGAGTCGTGCTTTTTGCAAAAACAAAAGAGGCAGAGGCGAAGGTATTGAACACAAAATTTGAACAATGGGAGAAGACGTACCAATGTCTTGTCATGGGGCGTATCAATAGACCAAGTGGTGCTATTCGAAAGAAGCTGCCAGCACGTGGAAGAGGAGTAGTAGATGCGGAAACGCTCTATACAGTTCTCGATCTTTTTGCGAATTCATCGTATGTGGAATGCGTAATAACAACCGGTCGTTTTCACCAGATTCGTAAGCACTTTGCAGGAATAGAACATCCTTTGGTTTTAGATAAAGAATACGGACATCCAAAGTTTAACCAGCTGTTTAAGCAAGAGCTTGGTTACAATAAGTTCTTTTTGCATTCAACAAGTCTTTCATTCCCACATCCAATAACTGGAAAAGATATGGTTATCGATGCCCCATTGCCAAAAGCATTTTCAGCTCTTATAAAGAAGTTACGGTCGTTGTAGTTCGCAAAGTTTCCGCTACAATCAGGGCATGAGAGTTCTTTCTGGATTCCAGCCATCGGGTCACTTCCACCTTGGAAATTATTTTGGTTCTATTTTACCAAATATAGAGTTTCAGAAAGAATCAGACGCAAGTTTCTTTATGGTGGCAGACTTGCACTCGCTTACGACTACTCGCGACCCAGAACAGTTGAGAACATTTACTATCGATAATGTTCGTGATTTCTTGGCATGCGGGTTCGATCCATCTCATTCAGTACTGTTTCGTCAGTCTGCTGTTGCAGAGCATGCAGAGCTTGCATGGATACTCAGTACGTTGACACCTATGGGTCTTATGGAGAGGGCAGTGAGCTTTAAAGATAAAGTAGAGAGGGGAATAGACGCTAGTGTTGGGCTATTTACGTATCCTATTTTGCAGACTGCAGATATTATTTTGTATCAGGCAGAGAAGGTACCAGTTGGTAGAGACCAGAAGCAGCACATTGAAATGGCACGTGATATTGCTGGAAAGTTTAACCATGCATATGGTGAGACGTTTGTTATTCCAGAGCCGATCATAAAAGACACTGCAGCAGTCGTACCAGGGACTGATGGGCAGAAGATGAGTAAGAGTTACGGAAATACTATTCCGTTCCTTGGAGAGGATGCA
>JABJGX010000029.1 GCA_018662075.1 Candidatus Peregrinibacteria bacterium
GTGGCTTCGTGGAAGAAGACACAGGCGAACCATCCGAGGATCAGCACAATCGCAAATGCGACTGGTCCAGGTGTGTCGTTGTACATCTGAAGGTACTCTGTACCCTTCTTCGTGATTACGTACATACTGCATTCTCCATTTAGCAGGCGAGTTTTTTGAAAAAGCGACTGGCAAATCCTACTCTATTTTATGGCTAATGCAAGCCATAATATAGGTCTGTTGTTCTATTTTACAACAGTACATATGCATCAACCTCGTGGTGAGATGCGTGGTCTGCTAGTTCATCACTTTCCCCACCCTGCTTTCGTACCTGAGTAATACTTCCCATTCCGATAAGTGTAGAGATAGCATCATGAACTTGGTCGAATTCACATTTCAGAGCTGCCATAATTTCTATTTCAGTCATCCCTTCTTTTTGCCCTCCTTCAAGTGTTGTGACAACTCGACTATTAAAATCAACTGCTGTGGTTACTGTAGTTTTCATAAGGTCATCATACTAAAAAGCATATTCATGTCAAATGGTTTAGTACTGCCCTCTAAAGATCCACAAAGCAGCATCTTCGCGCGTTAAGTTTTCTGATGGCTTAAATAGCCTTTCTTCAATGACTATCCCCTGCTCTATGGCTTTGCCGACGAAGTCGAAGAACCAGCTTCCGGTCGGGACATCGCGTGGCATTTGTACGCGTGCTTTAAAGTTTGATGTAAGTGATGACATGACTATTTTGATTCCCTCTGCCCTGTTCACAGAATTCCCCGGTTTAAAAGTACCGTCGGGGTAACCGTCTATCCAGCCAAGGCGTTTTCCTGCACACACATATGGTGCAAACCACTGGTCTTGTACGTCTGGGAAGCAGTTGGTTTCGCCGAGGTTTTCTTGTTCATAAAATCCTTCGATCAGAATTTTCATAAGTTCTGCTCGGTTGATCTCTCCTTGTGGTTTAAATGTTCCGTCTGGGTATCCGCTAATTACTCCTGCAGCGCGTAATGACATGACGGCACTGTACCCTGGGTCGGAGTCACTTAAGTCTGTGAAGTCTGGTGTTGTTGTCTTGGCAGTACTTCTAGATGAAGATGCTGACGACGCAGCGGAACTGAGCGCTTGCCTCAGTCTTTTTGCATAGGGGTCGATGTATCCCTCGGCTCCTGGTTCACAGGTGTCTCCATTATCACCAACGTGATAACTTGGTTTGCACTCACATCCGCTGTATCCGGTTGCGGTACCTCCTTCGCCAAGACTTCTGGAGCAGTCTCCGTTATATGCCTTCTCGGTTTTGCGTACAGGGTCAAAAGGATCGCCTTCGGTTCCAAATGTCTCTGGTTCTAATTTATAGCTATTGTTATTTTGCAGGTTCTGAGCCGTGTAGCCAAAGGTGGAATTATTGGCATTAAGTAGGCCTTCTATAATAATAGACGTTGGGACAAAATACCCAGCTGCATATGTTCCGTCAGAGTTCAAGCTTTTGGCAACGGCTACACCTACAACGTAGCCATCTTGGACAACGGGTCCTCCGGAATTTCCAAAGTGGATGTATGCATCTGTCCGGAGCCAGCTGTTTGTAATCTCTCCGGTGACAGAGCCTGTAGAGATGTACAAATTCATCGATTCTGCCAGTGTTCCTTGGCTTGGATATCCAATAACACCGATGGATTCCCCTCTCTTGGGATCACCGTCCGCAAACTGTACGACTCCATGTTCGCAATTTATATAGACACGAATGTACGCGACGTCATCGTCTAGGTTTATCTTTACATCTGTTCTGCCAATATCTTTATAGCATGCTATATCCACACTATCGTCCGCGTTTGTTGAAAATATTCTGTAGTATGTTGCTCCTTCTATTACGTGTTTATTTGTAATGACAATCCCCTCATCGACAAAAAAGCCAGACCCCCATCCGATGTAGCTTCCTTTGCTATCATAGTTCGCGATAAATACCGTAGAACTTTTGGTATTTGAGGTTTGTTCCTCGGCATAAACACTGCGCCCTTGCGATAATGCTACGATTGCTATAAGTAAAAATATGCGTTTCATCCAATGTATTTTACTGCATAGAGTACACTTTGACTATGAAACGATTACTTCCACTCCTCCTCTTGCTTACAGCGTGTTCTGTATCCCCTGTTCCGGAACAGTTACCAGATGAAATTACTCCTGTTACGAACATCGAGCAGTTTCCATCAACACTGAGCCTCGCATACTTTTCGACGATGAAGCTTGAAGGAAAAGATTTCACTCTTGGAGATGTACTGTCATCGAATAGTGCATATACACGCTATACCGTTACATACAGTAGTAATGGATTACAGATTAGTGGCATCCTTAATATTCCAACAGGCGACGGACCGTTTCCTCTTATGGTTATGAATCATGGGTATATCGCACGGTCTGTGTACACCAATGGTCGAGGACTTAAGCGAGAGCAGGACTTCTTTGCACGCAATGGATATGCAGTATTTCATTCGGATTATCGCGGGCATGCATTTTCAGATCCGTCTCCTCTTCCAGATGATACGTCTATTTATGATGCTGGTATCGAGTACAGTATGGATGTACTCAACGGGATCACAGCGCTGACTAGTGCAGGAATTCCACAAATAGACACGAGTAGCATCTTTATGCTGGGACATAGCCTTGGTGGTGGAGTGTCTATGAACATCGCTGTGACGTATCCAGACCTTCTCGACGGCTTAATACTGTATGCACCGGTTCACATCGATGCTTATGAAAATTTTTATCGCTGGCGCGATATGAGGCTGGAAGTGGACAACATTGAAAAAGTCATTGGCAGTCGCGAGAGTGACAGTGAGTTCTGGGATAAGATCTCTTCTCTATCACTTATTTCTAATCTAAAAACTCCAGTACTCCTCTTCCAAGGAACAAATGACACCGATGTTCCAGCAGACTGGGCAGAGTTCCTTGCAGAAGAACTTCGTGAAAACGACAAGCAAATGGAATACCTATTGTATGAGGGCGAGAAGCACGAGTTTATCAATAAATTTCCTGCCTTCATGAAGAAATCGAAGGAGTTCACAGACTTACTATTGTAAAGTTTCAGCGGGTCAGAAAATTGACAAAATAGCTCTACAAGTAGAGAATAACCCTCTATGGGGTCACGTAAAACGACAACGTTCGATGAACTTCGGGATAGAAATGTTTCTATGCTCAAAAAAGCAGGGCATACTCCTGATGTCGATATGGCTGCTCTTACATCTGCAAAGCGAAAACGAGTTCTAGAATTACTCGAAGACCGTGCAGAGATTGAAGGGCTTGCATCAACACAGTCTCAGCGGGAGGAGTATGGCGTAGAGGAGTGGCACGAAGGATTTGTACGCCTAAGGGATATCCCGGATGAGAGAGAGCGTGCACGAATTTGGGCTATATTGCCAAACTCACGTTTCAAAAGATTCCAGCAAGCATTCTCTCACCCACATCAGTTTATTGTCCCTTCATATATGGCAACAGAAGGAGGTGGAATTCTTTTCACTAGCACATCAAACTTTAACACGATGAGCCTACAGCCTTGCCTTGTTAGTGCAGATCTTATTCCAGAGAAGCTTGCAGAAGACTTAGGTCTTGTTTCCTTTGAAGATGACGATGCTCGTAAGCCTCAGCAGCGACTAGAGAAAAAGGCACAACCAAATGCAATCAAAAGACTAAAAGAGATATGGGAAACAGCAGTCCCCCTTCAGCATAAGAGTCATCGACTGTTAGTCATTAGGGACTCGGATGAAAACCTGAACGGCACACTCCTCTATACGAGAACAGAGGAGAACGGTGCACTTCCAAACAGTCTTCGTGTTCAGCATTTCTCTTCTGCGTATGCAGCACATAGAAAAACTCTTCACGAGGGTTCTTCGTATAGAGCAGAGATTTCTAAGTTATCCCGCTTGAAACAAGATATCACCTCTCTAAATACTCGTCTCAACAGAGACTGGAGAGCCGAAACCCCTCAAGTTGAAAAGGATGCCATGAGAGAAGAGGCAACAGCAATGCTTGTGGAGTACACGTCGGTTCTAAAAAGATGCGAGAATAGGTTTAAGGTAAAAGCATATGACTTCTTGGAAGGCATTGATGGTTTTCATGATAAATCTGGAAAAGTGAACCCTAGTGCCAGTCTTTCAAAGATGGTCGCAGCTGTTGGAAGTCTAGAGACTCGCTTTGCAGAGATGTACCCGAAGGGGGGCTATAACGAACAGGATAGAATGGCCTTGCAGACAGTTATAGGAGAACAGGAACATGCCCTTAAAACCTTTAGGCGGAACCTTCAAGACAATGCGCTAATTCTTGATAACGGTATGGAGCTCTTTAGCGATAAGGATCTTTCAGAACCACAGATTAATAGTCAGTCTAGTGGTGCATTGCGCAGAATGAGGATTCACCCGTCAGATTTGGATACTGTTAACGTAAGTCCTTTTACTGTCTACAGTGGAAAATTATCTACGAAGTATGATGAACTCTCTACTGCGTTGCATGGTAGAGATCGAGAAGGTGCAAAAGACGCTGCATTATCAATGCATGTTGTTGGGAAGTTCCAGAGTGTTCGGGCTTTGTTTGCCCGTATCCAAGAGCATATGGCTGATGAACATAGCATTCCCCTCACTCGTGTTAGGGAGTTTATTTCAGATATGCGAGGGTACATTGATGAGCATCAGTTATTCCCAGGATACAATCTTCAAAGCTATTCCGAGGCATTTAATAGTATGAGTACACGACTAAAAGACATTGAGGCACTTATAGATAGCCATTCAGGAGATGATGTTGATAACAGGTCTCAAATGTACAAAGACCTTCGTAAGTACATTGAAGAATTTGACCTTGAAGAAATGGTAGTGAGTCTTCCCTAGTAAGTTAGGCCTTTACTGCAAAAAGAAAATTCTTAGGGCATCTGGCTCTAGAGTGCTATATATTGCACACCATCAAATATGGTACTTGGAAAAATAGTCAAAACATGCTATTATTTATCTCGTCGGTTGATAAGAACACCGGTTCAAAAAACTTCGGTTTCAGAATCATTGCTCAAACTCTCCCGTCCAAAAACAAACATCGTCCTGGGTTTAACTCCAAGGCGATTTTGTTTATTTGCGCAAAATGCTATAATTCCCCTATGGAAAAATACTCTTCTGCCTTCGACAGGCTATTCTCGCTCTTCGTACTTGTTACCATTTGTATGCTTGCGGCATACATGGCAGTGCGCATAGGGACTCAGGCATTGATGTTCTTTGAGCATGTGATGATGGGGCAATACATGGACATGGATTTCATGGATGAGCATAGCAAGCGTGCGCTTCATGCAATTGCTGAAGTTCTTATTCTGATTAAGGCATACAGGATTTTGATGTCCTATCTTAAAACGCATCATATTTCTGTGGAGTACATTGTTGAGATTTCAATTATTGCATCTGCAATAGAGCTCTTGTTCGCATACGATACACACAGCTTTCAGACGTTGTTAGTATTTGCTGGCTTTGGACTTTCAAATTTGATCATCTATCTATACTTCTTTGGGCCAGAGCATGACGAAGATTTACACAAAGCTGTTAAGAAGCATAAAAAGCGTAGCTAGTCTTCTGGGTCATATTCAGCAAAGCTGATATAGATCTCTTTAGTTAGTTCGTCCTGTGTATGTTGTAGTTGTACAAATATAGGTGTTTCGAATGTAGACTCTGCGTACCTCTGAATTTCAGCCATTATCCCATTAAAAAAGCAATCTTCGATGCTATCTCTTTCTCTGGTTATGCTGATCATTGTACTGCTGTGGTCAGCAAGTCGGTCGCATATTTGGTCTAAGTCACTCTCCGAAATATCTGATCCTACATTTGGAATGAGCGCAGCATTTTCTTTATGGTTGACCTTAGGGTGTTTTTCCATATAGCAATAAAAGCTCATCGTGTTATCTACATTTTCCATGTTATTCACAATGACGCTATCGTGAATTTTTATTTCTAATGCACACTGAATTTCGTACCGAGCATTTTCGATTACTTTTGGTGTAGGTATTTTATTTCGTTCATTATATATATGTACGATTTCACCTTCATTGTTTTCAACGGTAAGTGCCAGGCTCTGTACATCTTCTGGTGTTAAGTAATGCATACATCTAGTATTTCCCTTTCTAGAGAGAAAATCAAGTACTTTGCTTGACCCTAGTATTTCAGACTGTAAAGTCTGTTTAATGTCTTTTTACAATCAACTCGAACCAGTGCTACCTCCTAGTACACAACAATAAGGGGCGCCTATCAAAGTATGAAGCAGAATAAAACTTGATTACTCGAGACGAAAAAACGCCCTAAGGGGCTAACTTACAGTCTTAATGACTGTAAACGTAAAGACGATAGCCGCCTACTGACTTGATCTCACGATCATACAAGTAGGCGGCTTTCTTTCTCTTCTACCCAGAAAGAGTACAATAGCTCTATGAAAAACTTCTCATTGCTTCTTGCACTATTCCTACTTCCTACTGCAGTTTCTGCTGAGGAAATCTCATTCCTAGTCGAAACGACATATGCTTCCTCGGAAGTTCAGGTTGTACCAACGGTTTTGCCTACCGGTAGGGCTGGAGCGACTAGTAGCCAGGCATCAGTGGGGATTATAGAAGAGACTATGCCAAGCTCCCCTGTTCCAGTTACTCCTCCTGTTGATGATGATGAAGAGTACGAAGATTACGAGGAAGACAAAGAGTACGAAGATGACGAGGAAGACAAAGAGTACGAGGATGACGAGGAGTACAAAGAACCTGTTCAGAAAGTCTCTGCGCCAGCACCGGTCTACACGGTGAAGGAGCAGGAAGAGCTCGATGATCTAACTCTTGAGCAGTTAGAAGAGTATGCAGACGAAGCCGAGCAAAGCATCGAAGAACAGCTTACTCAACTAGAAGATGGATTTACGGTTATGGGATCGTCCGTTATGGATGATCTTCTTTCTCCTACACAACGTGCAGCTATTCTCCGTCGAAGTATTCGCACTGTTGGTCAGTTAAAAATCTTTACCAAAGCACTTTCTGAGTCTGATGAAAACATCCGTCAGGTAAAACTCGGTGATGAAAAAATAGAGATTTCGTACAGGCAGAAGGCAAAGCTCTTTGGGCTTATCCCATTGAATTACTTACTAAAGACTACCGTCAAGGATGGAGAGGTAGAGGTCAAGCAGCCATGGTGGCATTTTCTAGCGCGTGACGATGTGAAGTCATATAAGACTACGCTTCAAGAGCAGTTAGACCTCTTGGGTGATATCGACCCCGAAGATCCAGACCTTGAGGTTAAACTTCAGCGCCAACAGCAAACACTTCAGACACTGAGTAATATGTCTAAAATGTTGCATGATACGGGAATGCTTAAACAGCTGTAAGCTCACTATTTTACTAAAACATGTTCAGCTGGTCTTTTCGTACCCCTTCTTCGATGGCCTCTTGTTTTGCACTTTTTGTTCCTCCTTTGCGTGAACTTTCACCGAGTTGCGCGAAGCGCCATGCCATTTCAAAAATTTTCCTCTGCGTTTCAGCAACCTCTTTGCTTTCGATAATCACTCCAAAGAGATCAGCTTCATCTTCGGCAAAAGACACAATTGCTACTTTGTTATCATAAATATTGATTTCGTTATGGATCGGGAACTCTTTTGCATTTACAAGGCGGATCTCTCGAAGACTTTTATTATCTCTTCCGTGAACCTTTCGTCCCATGTCATCATCTGGCGCGATTCCCTTAAGGAAAATCCCCTTCTTGATACGTTTGTTCACATACTCTTTGTCGTATTCTTTCCAGAAGTCTCGTACCACTGCAGAGTTTGCAAAGTTTAAGAGCTCTCCGTCGGCAGTTAATGTATCTTGGTACACTTTTCGTACTCCTTTTACACCTTCGAAGTACCGGACATGCGGTGCACGGTGATGACTTCCCATAAGAGAGCGCAAGTCTGGCATCGCGCGTTCTAGTGCCTCGACGTTCTTTCGTGCTTCTATGCTTAATTGGTCTGGTGGTACAGGGGTATAATGCATAGTCCTCCCCCGCTCTGCTGCTGTAAACATACTTCTCTTTACGAGTTCCTCTAGATAGTTGTAGGCAGTAACACGGTTAAGTTTTGTATCCTTTGCATAACTACTTGCCGGTGCTGATCCAAGCTTTAGGCCCGCTAAATAAAGCTTTGCCTCGTGTGGCTCTAGTCCGACAGATTGGATGATGTGCTGCAAGGCAGTAGTAGTCATAGATTGAATATACCTGACTGTTGTAAAATATTACAACAGACAATTCATCAATTTTACTTTATTCAAATAGCTCTACATACTGCTCATACCCCCTGTTCTTTAAATCTTCCCTTGGAATGAACTCTAACGCTGCACTGTTCATGCAGTACCGAAGACCTGTGGTGTCCTCTGGACCGTCAGTAAAGACGTGTCCAATGTGGTTGTCACCACTCTTACTGCGGATTTCTGTTCTCGTTGCAAAGAATTTCTTATCAGTCTTTTCTACAAGGTTTTCAGGTTCTAGTGGTCTATCAAACGTTGGCCATCCTGTACCAGACTTATACTTATGCAGAGATGAATACAGTGGTTCTTTAGAAACAATATCGACGTAGATCCCCTCTTCTGTGTTATCCCAGTATTCGTTTTTAAATGGGCGCTCGGTTCCTTCTTCCTGCGTAACATTGTATTGCAATGCAGTCAGCATCTCGCGGAGCTCTTCGTCTGATGGCTTTACGTATCCACTTGTTTTTGGAGGTGCAACTTCTTCTGCAGCTTTTGGTTCTATTACCTTCTCCCAAGTAGATTTCAGGAATGCATCTCTGCCAGAGCCTCCTCGGTAATACTTATACCGGATAGGGTTTTTCTTATAATAGTCCTGGTGGTAATCCTCTGCAGGATAAAAAGTTTCAGCTGGCAAAATAGGAGTGACAATTGGTGCATCAAACCGACCAGACTCCTCTATTTCTTTTTTTGATAGTTCTGCGGACTTCTTTTCCTCCTCTGTTTGATACCAGATACCAGATGTATATTGGAATCCTCTGTCCGCAAATGAACCTTTGTCATCCGTTGGGTCTATGACTGTCCACAAGTGGTCGACGAGTTTTTTATAACTGACAATGCTTGGATCGTACACGACGAGGATTGCTTCTATGTGCCCTGTCGTTCCCGATGACACTTCTTTGTAGCTTGGGTTTTTGACGTCACCTCCGGTATACCCAGAAAGGACTGTAACGACCCCTGGAAGCTTTTCGAAGTCAGATTCTGTGCACCAGAAGCATCCTCCAGCAAAGAGTGCTTCGGCAGTTTCTCCTTTATATTCGCTTATAACGTCCATCTTTTTTCCGATGTCTTGAGAGTCTGGTGGAATAAGTGAACAGGAAGTCATGAGTAGAGTAAGAAAGAATAGAGAGGCAATACGCATAGTTCAGAAGGTAGTAGATATATATTGTACACTTTTCGGTACGCAGATACACGTTGCTTATCCTCGGGTATCTAATATTCTTCTAGCCTCTTCATATAATTCACTTGAGAGTGTATCAATCCTTTTAGCGATAATAGTTCTATCTTTTCCTATACTAGGAATACGTAAAAGTTCATTGAGCCTTTGTACAAATTTCTCATCATCTTCTTCTTCTATTGTTTCTCTGAGGGGGGATTTTTTTGTAGGCATAGTACGACATTGTATCATAATGAAATTAGTTGAACTATAAGTTTGCTTTGCATTAGGGCTCGAGAGCGGTACAGTAATTAATATTGATCTTTCTGTACTCTCGCTAGTCTACGAGAATGGGACTGGGCTCAGCCGGGATCGTGCCCGGTAATAGGCAAATCTTGGACGTACCAAGTGAGCCTGGCACTATTGCCATTCGGTTCGAGCGCGACTTTGATTATCGGCTCGAAAGGAGGTGTTTAAGTGCACTGTTGGTATCTAACCTTTTCCTTGTGAGGTTCCTTCGTGCACACACCAAGTGAGCCCTCTCCTGCAAGTCAGATGCCACTGGCTCGTGCAGATCACATCATTACCGACCTGTCTGGCATAGACAGGTCCTTTTTTGCAGTATGAAGGGCTCTTTGATAGTATGGACTACTATGAAAAGTCGTTTAGAAATTCAAAATCATCACAACATTCCTGTTTCACACATGGGAGCTGGTAATAATGGAAATTTGTCGCCTCTAGAATCTGGTCGGCACCATAAATACCATTCTATTGCGGGTCACCCGACTCCGGATATGATTTTGCGACGAATGCTTCTTTCTGGACTTACCTGTTCTGGCGGCACGGTGTATCCTAGATCATTTATCAACGAAATGCTGACACAATTGCAATGGGAGAATTCTGATTTTTTATATGAGGAGGGAGGGTTTTGTGTTTATAAAAATACGAATGGTCATAAGGAGAAAGGAGGTATAGAAAGAAAGAAAGCTCGATCTATAACGCATCGAGCAGACCAACTTGCTTTCGAGCATGACCTCACTCGCAGTGCTCTTTCGCACCTGACACTTGGAAAGTTGCTACCACAGGAGGATATAAGTTTTCATCAAAGAAACATGGAATTCTTTTCCGCACAGACGCCGTCAGAAGCTATGAGAAGATTTCTTATCGAAAAAGCAACGGATGGACATCTTGCATGGGCTCGACCAATGCAGCAGGGGGTGCGTTCTCAGCTACTTGATACTTTAAAAGGAGCCAAGTATCAGAAGCCTTCGAAAAAAGAGAAGGAACGCATTATTGATACGGTGAATAATTTCTTAATCAATGATGTTCTGCCAGCATCTCTTCAAACCGCTAGGGAATATAGGAAGTATACAAAGGCTTTGGCTTCGTATAATAATAACTAAAGTAGAACGTCTATTTTGGCTGCTAAGATGAAGTCGTTTTCTGTGAGCCCACCAGAAGAGTGTGTGGTAAGGCTGATGGTTACTTTGCTGTACCCGTGTACAAACAAGTTTGGATGGTGACGTTCTTGTTCTGCGAGTCCTGCTACTTTATTCACAAAGACAATGGCGTCTTGGAAATCGTTGAAGTGGAAAGTTCGAGCGATAGTTGAAATGCTATCGTCTGCGAACCATTCTGGTGTTTCGATGATAAACGTTTTTACTTGTTCAGGTGTTAGTGCTGATACGCCTTCGCATGAGCGACATTTTTTAGATGTGAGATCTGACATTTGTTAGATGGTAATTTTTATAAACTTTCTCTTGCCAATCTTGTATTCCCCTTCTGCAACGACTGTATCTAAAGAATCGATGACAGTGTCACCCATTTTTATGCCACCCTGCTCGATTAAGCGGCGTGCTTCAGATTTTGATTTAACAAGATTTTGCTCTACAAGAAAATCAATAAGAAGGGTCCCCTTCTTCGCTTTTACTTCAGGTGCGTCGCTTGGAACATCGCCTGCTGCAGCTTCGTTGTAGTACTTCTCTGCTGCGTCTGCAGCATCAGCACTGTGATAGAGCGTGACGATTTCTCGTGCTAGTTGGATCTTTGCTGCACGTGGTTCCCCTGACAGAATTGTCTTTACTTCACTTGCTGATACATCTGTACAGCATTCGAAGTATGTTTCCATCAAGTCATCATTTATACGCATAACTTTTCCGAACATGTCATTCGGCTCGTCATCTAGGTAGATACAGTTGTTGTAGGTCTTACTCATTTTTCGTCCGTCTGTCCCTTCTATAAGCTTTGTGGTGACGACGAATTTTTCTTTTTTACCCATTGCAGACTGTAGTGTTCGACCTGCAAGCATATTGAAGTATTGGTCGTTTCCTCCAATTTCACAATCGACATCTAGTTCCACAGAGTCGTACCCTTGCATAAGTGGGTAGAAAAATTCGTGCATGTAAATCGGCTTTCCGTCTTTCATTCTGTTTTCAAACATATCGCGCTCGAGCATTTGCTGAACGGTAAAGTTACTTGCGAGCTTTACGACATCTGTGAAGTTGAGCTTCTCTAGCCATTCGTGGTTATAGACAATCTTGATCTTGCTGAAATCGAGGACTTTGCTCGCTTGCTCTTTATACGTCTTAAAATTCTCTTCTATTTGCTCCTTTGTAAGGACTTCCCGCATAGAGTCACGGTCTGTTGGGTCCCCTATCATTGCCGTAAAGCTCCCAATAAGGAAGATTACCTCGTGCCCTTCGTCAGCAAAAGCTTTGATCTTTCGCAGTGGGACAGCGTGTCCTACATGTAGCCTAGAACCTGTAGGATCTATCCCTAGGTACACTTTTAACGGCTTTCCAGCTTTTAGCTTCTTTTCGGCTAAGTCTTTCGGGGTCACATTCGTGACAGATTTTGTGAGTAGTTCGGACATAGGTAGAGGATAGCAAAGAAATTCGTGAAGGAATACGGAGTTTTGCTCTATAGTTCCGCCATGGAATTTACCGCTACAGAGGAGGTTCGGCTAGATGGTTTTATCGCTAAGCACGATGAGGGCCTTTCTCGTACGAAAATCCAAGATGCCATCAAGGAAGGACTGGTTTCGGTAAACGGAAAAATAGTAATGAAGCCTGCTTATAAGCTGAGTCCTGATGACGTTGTAGTTTTTGATGAAGAGAGTTTCAACAAGCCGCCGGAGGATGCAGTGGAGATCGACCCTATCGATATGAAATTTGAAATCTTGTATGAGGATGATGCAGTGATTGTGATTAATAAGCCTGCAGGAATTTCTGTGCACCCAGGGCACAGTATGGATAAGTCTGAGAAGACTATTTTGAATGGTGTTCGGTTTTTGTTCGAAGAGAGGAAGATTCCCTTTTCTCCTGATTCGGTACTTGCGCATCGTTTGGACAAGCCAACAACGGGATGTTTGTGTGTTGTAAAAAATTACAACAGTCACGCAGCATTACAGAAGCAGTTTCAGGATCGCACTATCAAAAAAAGCTACTTAGCCATTGTCGCTGGTATTCCAGACCATAAAACTGCGATCATTGATGCTCCTATCGGACGGAGTCTTACCGACAGGACAAAAATGGCAGTTGTGAAAACATCGACAAGTCGAGATGCGAAAACAACGTATACGGTTGTTGATAACACACACGATACTTCCCTACTCCGGTGTGACTTGCACACAGGACGCACTCATCAGATTCGTGTACATCTTACCTCTGTCGACCATCCAATTCTAGGGGACATTGCCTATGCGTCAGTACGCAGTGACGAACTGACAGAACAGCTCAAAGTACAAAACCTCTGTCTTCATGCTGAAAACCTTACATTTGTTTCTCCTGTAGATAACATTGAGCATTCAGTAGAAGCACCTTTGCCTCCTGCAATGCTCGATACACTTTCGAAGGCAGAGCTCTCGCTTACTCCCGACCAGGATTAAACGTTACAACGTAGTCTAGTTCGTCGAGAAGACGGCCAGCATCGTCACGCGTTGCAATGTGATACGCGTTACGACCACGCTTGAGAGTGCTTAGTTCGGTGCTTGCAATGTAGTTGAAGAATCCTTTTCCTTTTTCGTACAACCGAAGGTTGTATCCGTTGACCCAGACACTGGCGACCTCGCGCGGAATGTTGCCTTCTATGAGGAATTCCATGTCAGATGTCTCGTACTCTGTTCCAGCTTTTGGCGAAAAGATCTGGATAGTACCAGGCATGAGTGGTGTATTTGAGGGTAGTGTTGCCTCTTCCGCTGATAGTGTCGGCTTTGCGTTGCCAGAGATAGATGCACCACTTGCGACTACTCCTTCTTGCCCTTCTCCAAGCATAATGACGAGTTTCGCTGGATCGCTGCGGTATCCTCCCCTGTTAATGGCAACAACTTCGTAAATGTTCTCTCCCATTTGGTAGTTTTTATATTCTGTGTTTGCCAGGTATGACCACTCTGTGTCCCCTGGTTCAAATAGTTGCAGTCGGTACGTATTGACCTCGATTCCAATTGCTCCCTTTGGTGCCGTCCCGCTAATCTCAATTTTTTGGTTGCTGGTTAGGTATGTTTCGCCATTGCGCGCAGGGGTACTAATTGCTGGTGGCTCTGGTGGCTTGCGATCTCTGTTCACTGTTCGGATTGCTTGACCAATGACTGATGATGAAGAATCGACTGCTTCGATGATAATACTTACTTCGTCTTCGTCTGGGAGGACGAGTTCTTGCTCGAATGTACCTTTCTCTTTGTCGATATTTGCAAGGTATCCGTTAATGCGAACCTTTTCGACATCTTCACCCATGCGACCGCTTACTTTTACTGCACTGCTTTGGATAACCGTTCCATCTTCTGGAGCCTCTACGCTGAGTACGATGTCATTTGTTGGTGCTTCATCTTCTGTTCCAGTCATAACGATACTGTCTGGTGTCAGGGACTGTGCATAGACTGCCCTGCTCTTTTCTACAAACTCTGACTGTAACTGTGAAGGGTCGAGTGGCTTCCTATATGTGTAGAGGTCTGGTGCACCTTCTCCTCCTACAGGCAATGTGAACTGTTGCCCTTCTCCAATTCTAATTACTTGGTCGTTTCCAGCAATAGTGAGTGTGATACCCAGTCCATCTGCAGCAAATACGACGAGTGATCGCGGTGTCATCACAAGTTCTGCACGAGATGGAAGCTCTGCACTTATATACGGGCTCACTATTGTTCTCACAGTTGAACCTGAATATATTGCGATCGTCGGTGTACTTGCCCAGAGCGTCCCCTCTTCTAGTTCGATTGTCACGAGAGAAGACTCTTCTCCTTTAAAGCTTTCTGCAATGCGGACCTGCGTGCTTTCGTCGAGCCTCATAGAGCTGGTGTCAAAGAATGTCAGTGTTGCATTGTTTCGGGGACTAGAGACAATGGTGTCTCCTGCGTAGAGGTTGAGTTCATCTTCTGCTCTTTTAAGAGGGCCGTTGTCGACAGAGACATTAATAACTCCCCTGTCTTCAATGTTTAAAACAGTTGCTGTTCTGCGGATTGCATTACCGACACCAAAGAATTCCAAAGTCTTGTTACTCACAAACATAAGGGCAACTGCTAGGAGTCCGAGGCTTGCTAGTTTGCGAATCCGAGCGTTTCGACCTTTCAATTCTACTGGGTGTCGCCGGCGTCTTTGTCTTCGTTGGTTCATAAGGAGATTGATGATACGCAAAAAAGACATGTTTATGCAAGGTAAACATGACTACTCTGTTACATCGTTACTCTCATAATCTCTGAGTCTGTCGTGTCATCGTTATCCGTGAATATCTTTCCCCAGTCTTGCATAGTCTTGTATCCTTCTTTCTTTGCCTGCTCGAGCATTGGTTCTGCACTCTCATTATCGAGGATCATCTGACGAATAGAAGGTGTTACCACCAAGAGTTCTGGTAGAGCCATTCGTCCATCGTATGTTTCGTTGTTTGACGGGTCGCACTTCGCGTCTCCTTTACACTCTTTTTTTGTTGTTCGAACCAAACGCTGTGCAAGTACTGCTCGCAGAGCTGGCGCAAAAGTATAGGGACTTACTCCCATCGCAAGAAGACGAGGGATCGCCTCAATAGCAGAGTTCGTATGTAGTGTTGAAAGTACAAGGTGACCTGTCAGTGCCGCGTCGATAGCAGTTTGCGCCGTTTCATAGTCACGGATCTCACCAACGAGGATAACATCAGGGTCGTGCCTCAAAATAGACCGAAGCCCTGTAGAAAATGTGTAGTCATGATCGTGGTCTACTTGAGACTGTACAATTCCTGGCAGTTCGTATTCCACAGGATCTTCCAGTGTAATAATGCTTCTATCCTTTCCAACAATCGTATTGAGCAAGGCATAGAGTGTTGTTGTTTTACCAGATCCTGTAGGGCCTGTAATAAGAATAATTCCATTTGGTAGTTGTACAAGTTCTGATAGCTTTTCGTGAATTTCAGTTGGAAATCCTAGTTCTGGCAGTGGAACGATTCCTTTGTCTGGGTCTAGTAAACGCAGCGTAAACTTTTCACCGAAACGAGAAGGAATACTCGCAACACGAACGTTAACGGTTCGGCTTTGCTCACCGCCTTCGGCAGTGCGATCTTCCTGCTCAAACGTATAATGACCATCCTGAGGGATATTTGTAACGTTTAGCTTTAGCTTGCTCACGAATTTGATCTGTCGTACGAAGTCTTCGTATGTTCTTGCTGTAAGAGTAGCGATTTCCTCTAGGATTCCATGTAAACGTACCTCAAGGCGAACGCCGGTCTTTTCCGGTGCAAAGTGAATATCGGAAATACCCTCTGAAGTACAGTATTTCTGCAACTGAGCTTGGAGTGCGGGGCCATCGAGACTGTCCCATTGGATATTAGTTTCCATCTGTTTATTATACCATAAATGGCCGATTGGGGCTATTCCGAGTTTTGCCCTGAATTATAGGAATAAGTGTAATATACGGTTCCGTATGGCCCTTGCCTCACATACATTATCGGAGACACAGCGAAAGCGTCTTGCTAGGCATCGTATCGTTATTGTCCATGCAGCACTGCTTCTGGCACTACTGGTGGTTGTTGCTCGTCTTTTAGAGCTTCAAATCATTAAAGGAAAGGACTATAGAACTCAGGCACAGTCTCAGCACTTTGGAGGAGTTGTCCTCCCTGCAAAGCGTGGAATCATTTATAGTCACAACAGTAAAACAGGAGAGCAAAGCATTCTTGCGACAAACACAACGCTGGAATTGGCATACGTTGACCCGATGGTGACAGATAAGCCAACGTATATTGCTTCAGAACTTGCTCATCTGCTGGTAACGGAAGATTTTCATGAACTCTGCGGTGCAGGAGACAAAGAGTGTCCAACGGAACTCGCTGAATTTTATGCGAACTCTTTTGACCCACTAGAACGTATTGGGAAACTGCAGTCAGGTGCACTACTAGAGCCACTGACACAAGGTCTGCCAGATGTGTCGCCAGAAGACATCCCAGACATTGAAGATATTCGCCGGTCATTTGCGCGCGATATTGAAAAAAGAATTTCTGAGAAGCGAGTCACATTTGTCCCTCTTGTATACGGCGCAACGAAGATTCAAATGAAGGCAGTACGCGAGCTTGCTCTTAATGGGGTGTACGTAGTTGATGAGACTCGTATTATTTTTGCGGACCCAGAAGAGATCTCTAGTACAAAGATTGCAAGCATGGCACGAACTCTCGAGCCTTTCGTCGACATCGACGATACTGTCATTCGTAGACTCCTTCGGTCTCGCCCTCTTCGCTATGTTCCCATCATGCGACGTCTTCCGCCAGACTTGTCGTTAAAAGTTCGGGAGCTGAAACTGACGTCGTTCCAAGAAACCAATGTAGAGCGAAGTAAGGCAGCAACGCGTGAAGCTGCATTGAGTATTCAAGACCCGATGCGTAGTGTCGCTCTTCTCCCAGAACACTGGCGGTATTACCCAGATGGGAAAGTGGCGTCCCACGTTGTAGGATTTCTGAATAGTCAGCAGGAAGCGCAGTACGGAATAGAGCGCACGTTTAACCTAGAGCTCCGTGGTCAAGAAGGACGCATTACCTCTATGTCGGACCCGCAAGGTGGACAGATCTTGTCTGCAAACCAAACTATTGTTGATGCCAAAGACGGTGACAACATCACACTGACTATCGACCGCTTTGTGCAAAAGAAAGTTGAGGAGATCATGGACGATGCCGTCAAACGATTCGAAGCAGATGCTGGTCAGGCTATTATTATGGATCCTTTTACGGGACGCATTATTGCAATGGTGAATGCTCCAACGTTTGATAGTAATAACTTTGGAACAGTCTATGGTAAAGAGCCATGGTACTTAGACAAACACAAGCAGGATGAAGTGGTGGCAGAGTTGTATCATCCCAAAACAAACCAGTTTGTGGTGAAGATGTACCTGAAAGATTTGTATTCTGAAGAGGGTCGACTGGAGCTCAGCGAGAAGACATACGAAACATTGCAAGAAATAGAGACTATGTACGACCTCAAAGACATTATCCGGTATTACTTATATATAGGAGAGAATAGTCGCCGGGAGATCTTCCCAACAGAACGTCCAGACTTCTGGCTTCGCTTCACGAACAATATTGGTGTGGGAGCGTATTTGAATAGGAACATTCAGGAAATCTACGAGCCGGGGTCTGTGTTCAAGCCTATCACCATGGCGATTGCTATCGACCAAGGGGAAGTGAGTCCGGATGACCTATATGAAGATACAGGTACAGTTGAGGTAGATGAATATAAGATTAAAAATGCGTTGAATGCGCATTACGGAGAAGTGAATATGATCAACTGCCTAGAGTTCTCTGTAAATACCTGCATGACATCTGTGTCGATGAAGCTGGGAAAGAAGCTGTTCCACAGAATGATAGAACGGTTTGGGTTTGGGAAAATTACCACTATAGAACTGGAAGACGAACTACCGGGTGAAATTCTGCCGTGGAAGAAATGGTCCCAAGCACTTTTGGCCACTGCTGCTTATGGACAAGGAATATCTGCCACTCCCCTTCAGGTGATTACCGGTTGGTCAGCGCTTGCAAATGGTGGAAAGCTTATTCGTCCAACAATTATTGATAGTGTTGAAAAGAGTGATGGTACGGTGATTGAAACAAAGACATTTGTTGTCGACCAAGTGATAACCGAAGAGACGTCTGAAACTATTTCTGCGATGCTTGTGTCTGTTGTTGAAAATGGGTTTGGACGTAGTGCTGGTGTGCCTGGTTATAAGATCGCTGGAAAAACGGGTACGTCCCAGATGGCGGGACCTGGTGGTCAGTATGAAATTGGTACTGGTTCGTCTATTACGTCCTTTGCAGGATTCGCTCCAGCGAACCACGCGAAGTTTGTGATGCTTATTAAGTTCGATAGACCGCGTGCCAAAGACATTGAGTTTGGTTCCCAGTCCGCGGCTCCGGTATTCGGAGATATCGCAAAATTCCTCTTTAGTTATTACGGGATTCCTCCGACTGAGGAGTAGTACTACTTAACCGTCACGCTCTTTGCCAAGTTTCGTGGCATGTCTGGGTCCATTCCCCTCTTTACTGCGAGGAAGTAGCTAAGAACCTGGATAGGAATGATGTTCATGATTGCTTGGGCAGCTCCTGCATCTGGTACTTTGATCCATTCTTCATACGCCTCGTTATTCTCTGGTGCAATTCCGATAGTCATTGCTCCACGGCTTTTGATCTCGATAGTGTTGCTGATGATGTCCTGTGTCACCTCGTCGTTTCCAGCAAGTGTAATGCATGGTGTCCCCTCCTCTATAAGAGCGATTGGTCCGTGCTTTAGTTCGCCTCCTGCAAACCCTTCTGCGTGGATGTAGCTGACTTCCTGGATCTTGATTGCACTTTCTAGTGCCATTGGGAAGTTCCAGCTTTTTCCGATGATGTAGATGTTCTCATGTGTCTGAATCTTGTCTGCAAGACTTTCGATATGATTTACGTAGCGTGGGTTTAACATATCGTTGATCTGCGCAGCAGTTTCCAGAAGTAGTGTCTTTCCATCATGAAGCTTGTCGTTCATTGCGTATGCAATCATGAGTAGTACCGCCATTTGTCCGGTCAGTGCCTTGGTTGATGCCACTGCACGTTCTGGTCCTGCATTAATGAGCAGTGTGTAGTCAGCTTCTCGGTGAATGGTAGATCCTTCAGAGTTGACGATAGCAAGAACCTTAGACCCCTTTGCCTTTGCAATGTTCATCGCTTCAAGGACGTCAGCTGTTTCTCCACTCTGGGAAACGACGATGACGAGGCTTTCTGGTTTTAAGAAGTGGTGATGCACCTTAAATTCCCCTGCACTGGTGACATTAACGTGATGCTCTGCAACGACAGAGAAGAAATACTCTGCGGCCATACATGCTTTGTGTGCAGTTCCACACCCAACGAGGAATGTTCCACTGGCATTTGCAATAGCATCTGCAATAACGCGGATCTGTTCGTCGTCTTGATTAACGGCTCTGGCGATACTATCTTTCTGCTCCATGATTTCTTTCAGCATGAAGTGTGCGTACTCTCCTTTTTGTGCCTGCTCTACTGACCATGTAATTTCAATCTCACGTTTTGGCTTCTCTTCACCAGTGATGAGGTCTGTAAACAAGATAGACTTTCCATCAGTTACAACCATTTCTCCGTCATCCAAGTACTGCACAACCTTTGTATGCTCCATGAATGCTGGAATGTCTGATGCGATAAAATAGCCGTCCTCTTTCGAAACTCCTACGATTAAAGGAGACCCTGTACGAGTAGCGACTAAAATGTCGCTTGTTTTGTGGAATGCAAGGATTCCGTATCGTCCTTCGAACTTTGTACATGCATTGCGTACTGCACTTGCGAAGTCTGAGGTGGTCTTCATCTCCTCTTCTATAACATGTGGGATAATTTCTGTATCAGTTTCGCTGAGGAATGTGTGCCCTTTTGCAACGAGCTCTTTACGAAGCTCTTGGTAGTTTTCAATAATCCCGTTATGAACAACGACAATACTTCCATCTGCATTGGTGTGCGGATGACTGTTTGCAGCAGTGACGCCTCCATGTGTCGCCCATCTTGTATGAGCAATAGCGAGCGAGCATCCATGAGCAAAATCATCTGCGTTCACAGCGCTGATCTTTCCTGTATCTTTTTTAATAATAGTTCCTTTTGTTGTTTTACAGGCAACACCCCAAGAGTCGTACCCTCTGTACTCAAGATTCTTCAGTCCCTCGACAACAAGTTTACCTGCGTCTGACCGTTTGCCGACATATCCAAAGATTCCACACATATTGGCTTATAATAGCGATATTTTATATATTTTGGTGCATTTGTCAATGTCAGAAAGTAGGCCATATAGGAGTATGAAGATACTTTCTACTTATTTATTTGACTCTAATGGATAGGTTGAGTACTCTTTTGCAGCTTTATGCCAATCATTAAATCTGCCATCAAACGTGCGAGACAGAATACGGTCCGTCAGGATCGTCGTAAGCCTGTAAAATCTCTTATGAAGACCATGATGAAGAAGATGGAGGATTTCATAAAAGAAGGTAAAAAGGACGAGGCTCTGAAGATCTTGCCAGAGACGCACAAGGCAATTGA
>JABJGX010000013.1 GCA_018662075.1 Candidatus Peregrinibacteria bacterium
ACAGTTATGACAATGGTTAATCAGTTGCAGTCCGAAGGGATCGTGCTTATCAGCGGGAGCTTTGGGCATGAATGGCAGTATGAAAGTGAAGGCACTGTTATGCGTTACACGCCATCGTTACTTTCTAAGGCAAAAGCTGTTGTATGCTTGGATGCATGCCCAGGTGTTAGTGGATATGGATTTTATCAAATAGAAAATACAGCTCAGGAAGTGTGGGTGAGGAGCAGCAGATAACTTAGACTTTGTAATACTCTTTGTACCACTCTACAAACTTTGGAATACCTTCTTTTATCTGTGTCTTTGGATTGTAGCCAAGCATACGCTGGGCCTTCGAAATATCTGCAGATGTTGCAACAACGTCTCCTTGTTGCATAGGGAGCATTTCTTTTTCACCAACTTTACCGAGTGATTCTTCAAGGGTTGTAATGTAGTCCATGAGTTCTTCTGTGTGTCCTCCACCAAGGTTAAACACTTCGTAGTCGTAGTTTTTGTCGAGCGCTGCGATGATCCCATCTGCAATGTCGTCGACGTATGTGAAGTCGCGTTGCATCTTTCCTTCTCCGAACACCTGCATTGGCTCGCCTTTTGTAATCCAGTTGGCAAACAGGAAGAGCGCCATGTCTGGGCGTCCGTATGGTCCGTAGACTGTGAAGAACCGAAGACCCGTACTCTTGAGACCATGGAGTTTGTAGTATGTGAAAGCCTGAAGTTCGTTGCACTTTTTTGTCATGCCATAGAGTGACAGAGGAGAGTCTGACTTATGTTCTTCGCTAAATGGGCTCTGCTCGTTGTCTCCGTAGATAGAGCTACTACTAGCGTATGTCAGTCCTCCAACGCCGTACTCTTTGCAGAGCTCCATCACATTGTTTGTTCCTTGAATGTTGTCTTGGATAAACTCGTCTGGGTTTTCAATAGAGTGACGTACTCCTGCTTGGGCTGCTAGATGGCATACACGTGTGTCATCACCTCCACCAATGAGGTCGAACGCTTTACGCAAGTCGTCTGTATTTTTAAGGTCTCCACGAATGACTTGGAAATTACCGCTCTCTTCAAGGATCGTGTTTCTGGCAGCTTTGAGTGTCGGGTCGTAGTATTCGTTAAAGTTATCGAATCCTACAATTGTGTCTCCACGTGCGAGAAGCTTTTTGGCTGTGTGAAAACCAATGAATCCTGCCGATCCTGTTAGGAGAATTTTCATACTATTCCGATACCATGGTACACGAGTCCGGCTGTTTCTACCTCTTCAGGGTCGTAAATGTTTCTACCATCAAAGAGGTCGTTTCCTTTCATTACTTCTTTTAGCTTTTTAAGGTTGATTCCCCTGAACTCGTCCCATTCGGTGAGAAGGATTGTCGCATCTGCATCTGTGATGGCATCCATCATATTATCAGACCACGTCACTTCTCCTTTTACCATTCCCTTTGCGTTATCCATCGCAATTGGATCGAATACACGTACGGTGTGACCTGCCTCTAGTAGAAGAGGAATGAGGTCTAGGCTTGGTGCTTCGCGCATGTCGTCTGTACGAGGCTTGAATGATAGTCCCCAGATTCCAACAGTTGCATTTGCAGGTAGTGCTTTTAGAATTTTTTTGAAGTAGCGCTCACGCTGGTACTGGTTAATGTTATGTGTTGCCTCGATAAGAGGGAGTGGCACACCAGTTTCTCGGCTCAAAGCAATAAGAGCTTTGACGTCTTTCGGGAAACAGCTTCCACCGTATCCGATACCAGACTGAAGGAACCGAGGACCGATGCGGTCGTCCATTCCCATTCCTTTTGCAATGTCCCTGATGTTTCCACCTGTTGCTTCGCAGAGTTCTGAAAGCATGTTGATAAAAGAGATCTTATTCGCGAGGAATCCGTTACTTGCATACTTCACAATCTCTGCGCTCTCACGCTTCATCCAAAGGATTGGTTTTCCTGTTCGGGTTAGTGGCTTATAGATGTCTTCCATTAGTGTCTTTGCCCATTCGTACCCATTAAGGCCAACCACAATACGGTCTGGCTGCATGGTGTCGTGAATGGCGTGTCCTTCACGAAGGAACTCGGGATTACTAACGACTGCAATTTTTACATCTGAATTTCTCTCTTCGAGTTTCTTTTTAATAATGTCTTCACACTTCTCACCTGTTCCAACAGGAACTGTGGACTTGTTTACAAAGACGATGTCGCTTCCTGCATGGGTCGCTACAGTTTCTGCAACAATAAATACGGCGCGTAAGTCTGCACTAAAGTCTTCGTTTGGAGGAGTGGCCACTGCAGAGAAAACAACCTGAGTTTCCGGTAGAGCAGTGGTAATGTCTGCAGTGAAAGAGATGCGACCTGCATCAATATTTCTTTTAAGGAGGTCATCGAGTTCTGGTTCGTAGATTGGGCTGACTCCATCCTTTAACTTTGCAACTTTTGCTTCGTCGATATCGACACCAATAACACTGTGTCCCAGTTCTGCAAAACAGACCGCTGAGACGAGTCCTACGTAGCCGGTACCAATGACGGTGATCTTCATGTTGCAATGATTCTAACAGTATTAAGGGGTAAGTATTAAGGGGTAAGGGAAAAAAGTGTTAATATTTCTGCGATGAAAATACTTGTAACTGGATCAACGGCGTATGATGTCATGCTCGGATATGATGGCTCGTTTGCCGATGCTATTGACCCTAATGCACTCTCAGAGCTATCTGTAAGTTTCTTTTCTCCTCGTTTTGAACGCCATCATGGAGGGACTGGGGCAAATATCGCATGGAATCTGAAGCTTTTAGGTGTCGATCCACTCCTTGTTTCGACCGTTGGGTCTGATGGTGGAGCATATAAGGCACTTCTCGAAGAGCGAGGTATTGCTACTGAATTTGTAGAGAAGTTAGAAAATCATGTCACTGCGACAGCAATTATTGGAACAGATACAGGAGAGCGTCAGATCACTTTCTTCCATCCTGGTGCAGATGCCGATGGGCAATGGCCGGATATTACTGACAGGAAAGAAGATATTGCATATGCCATTGTCAGCCCACGAAATGCTGTGCTTATGAATGCGGCAGTGCATTGGTGCAAAGATAACGCTGTGCCATATCTGTTTGATCCAGGGCAGCAGGTGATCTCTCTTAGTAATGATGAATTACGCTTTGGTATAGAGAACAGTGCAGGGCTTATTGCAAACGAGTATGAGTGGGGTCTTATCTCTGAGAGGCTAAATATCACAGAAGAGAATGCATTACTAAAAACTCCTATGCTCATTGTAACGCGTGGTGAAAGTGGTGTGACGTGCTTTTGTGAAGATGGAGCACTAAACATTGGGCCATGTCCTCCAGAAAAGGTCGTAAACCCAACAGGTGCAGGAGATGCATTTAGAGCAGGTTTGCTTGCTGGAATGAAGTCTGGTTGGTCTCGTATCGATTCACTAAGACTTGCAAATGCCATGGGGTCTTTGGCTGTAGAGCTCGAAGGAACGCTTATAGACCATTGTGACCATGATGCAGTCTGGGCTAGAGCAGAGATGACATATGGAGAAAAATTGCCTGTATTCCCTGGGTAAAATTGGAACCATTGCGTACAATTCGACTCGAATTTCCCACTCTCATCTATGTCTGTCCCATATAAAGTTTTAGAATGCTCACCTGAAGAGTTTGAACGATTGGCTGCATTTGGTCGCAAAGAAATAACACTCGCTGAGAATGAAATGCCAGGACTGATGGCGTTGCGTGAAAAGTATGGACCATCAAAGCCACTTGCAGGTAGCCGCATTGCAGGGTGTTTGCATATGACTATTCAGACAGCAGTGCTTATTGAAACCCTTGCAATACTAGGAGCAGAAGTTAGCTGGAGTAGTTGTAATATCTTTAGCACACAGGACCATGCAGCGTGCGCGATTGCGAAAGCTGGATTCCCTGTTTTTGCATGGAAAGGCCTTAGTGACGAAGAGTTTGATTGGTGTATCGAACAAACACTTACCGCTTTTCCAGGTGGTAAGCCACTCAATATGATCCTTGATGATGGTGGAGACTTAACCGCAATGGTGCATGAGAAATTCCCAGAATTATTGGCAGATATTAAGGGTCTCAGTGAAGAGACGACAGCGGGTATTCATCGTCTAGAAGTATTGAGCCAATCGGGTGGTTTAAAAATGCCTGCGATAAATGTTAATGACTCTGCGACAAAAAGTAAGTTCGATAATTTGTATGGTTGCCGAGAATCACTTGCTGATGGTGTAAAGCGAGCAACAGATATTATGCTTGCTGGTAAAGTTGCCATAGTGTGTGGATATGGCGATGTTGGAAAAGGGTGCGCGCAGAGCCTGCAGCGTTATGGTTGCCGTGTACTTGTTACTGAAATAGATCCTATCAATGCATTACAAGCAGCAATGGAAGGCTTCGAGGTAACAACTATGGAGCAGGCATGTAAAGAGGGAAACTTGTTTGTCACAACGACTGGTAACAAAGATATTATTCTAGGTGAGCACATGGTGCACATGGCAGAGGATGCGATCCTCTGTAATATTGGTCACTTTGATACTGAAATTGATGTTGCATGGCTCGACGCAGAGGTTGCTGCTGGACGCGTGTCAAAAGAGGAGATTAAAGGAGAAAAAGAAGGGGCGGTGGATCGCTATACATTCAAAGATAGTGGGACATCTATTTTGATACTTGCGAAGGGTCGCTTGGTGAACCTTGGTTGTGCGACAGGTCACCCAAGCTTTGTGATGAGCACGTCGTTTACAAACCAAGTTCTTGCCCAAATCGAACTTTGGGAACATACGGATAACTACGATGTCTCTGTGTATCGCTTACCAAAGAGGTTGGACGAGGAGGTTGCTCGTTTACACCTTGATAAGATTGGCGTGAAGCTAACAAAGCTATCCCAAGAGCAAGCTGACTATATGGGTGTTCCTGTTGAGGGTCCGTATAAGCCAGATCATTATCGATATTAAGATCTGCATTGGATTTAAGTGCTTACGTAAGCCATAAACGGCTTATTTCAAGCTCTTGACGTATGGGTAAATAGTAGTAGTATGGTTCCGGATTTGTTCCTTGGAACCATTGAAATTGTATTATATAACCTGTTCTCTGTGTTTACGGTAGATCCGAAAAGTCGACGGAGTCGACACTACTAAAAACCCATTCCGGAAATCTAAGTAAGGAATGTTTTGTTGGAGAATTGGACGTGGAGTTTTTACTATGCAGAGTTCTGTCACTACAGAAGTCGTTCCTCAAACGGCAGTCGTGCGATCAGAAGAGATCATGAGTTATCGAGAGAGACATCACCAGCCCGGACAGACAATGTCTAAGGCAAACAAAGATGTTCAGCTGCTCGCAAAACAATGCCCGTGGTGCCTTGAAGAAGGCGCTTTGAATGACGACAGTCATTGTGGGTATCACCAGACGCAGCCGGCAACTTGTCCCGTTCTGGTGCAACTGATCTCGTCTGAGACAATCGTCCGCTCGCCGTTACGTTACGTTTCTGGAATGTAAGATCTCCTTCCATACGAGTGACACTCGTCACTTACATTCTGAACTCGATGTATCTCTTGCATCGAGTTCAGTTATTTTATTCGAGACCAGATTATATTTTACTACTCTTAATTCCACTTACTCATGAAATTATCACCTGCTAAAAAAAGTGAAGATGCACTTGTGAATCATGCACAAGAGCTTATTGCAGCCTGTCCGTATCAATACGTTGATGCCTTGCGAGGTATTTTTTCCTATAAAATTAAAAATTTTATTGCTGGTGTTCAAGAGCTACAGGAAGAAAGTGATACACATGGATATGCAATCCCTTTTTCAGATGGCGATATTCTTTCATGGCAAGTAGATGTACAGCATGAAATGGATGCGGTTTATGCTACTGTAACAATCTCACAATACCAGCTAATGCATGAGGTAACAGCCAACTAATTATATTATCTGATATAATATAGATATGCCTACTGCTGATAACAACGCGGCCATTGCCTCTAAGTTGAATCAGATTGCAGCACTGCTGCAGGAGCAGAATGTTGCGTTTAAACCTGCGGCATATAGAAAGGCAGCAACCGTGATACAGGAATTGCCAAAAGATATTTCAACGTACGGAGACGAGAAAGAATTAAAAAAGCTTTCAGGCATAGGAGAGGCAATTGCGAAGAAAATACTCGAATATCTAGAGACAGGAGAGATGCAGTTCTTGGTTATGCTTCAGGCAGAACAGGGAGGGATCTCTGCAGACCTAATGGACGTCGAAGGACTTGGACCAAAGCGTGTGCGTCAGTTGCAGACGGAGCTTGGTATTACGTCTGTTGCACAGCTGGTGAATGCCGCAAAGCAAGAGAAATTGCGAGATCTGCCTTTGTGGGATGAAATTTTGGAAAAGAAAGTGATAGAGAATGCAGGTAAAGTGAAAGAGCGCATCAAGCGTTTTCCAAGGAGTGAAGCAGCAGCAGATGTCGAGTTACTGCTTAGTGCTATCAAGGCAGTTCCAGGAGTAGATAGAGTGGATGTCGCGGGTAGTTTTCGGCGCGAGAAAGAAACAGTTGGTGATATCGATATTCTTTTAGTGACGACATCTGCAGAAGAGGTGTCGGATGCAATTGCAGAGCTTTCTATTGTGCGAGAGATTGCTGTGAAAGGAGAGAAGAAAATTTCGTTTGACCTTCATAACGGACTCCGGGTTGATGTTCGCCTCGTAAAAGCAGACCAGTGGGGCGCAGCGCTCATGTACTTTACGGGCAGTAAAGAACACAACATTGCTGTACGAAAAGTTGCTATCAAAAAAGGATGGAAGCTGAATGAATATGGACTTTTCGAGGGCGAAACAATTGTCGCCTCAAAAGAAGAGAGTGATATATACAGCGCACTAGAGCTTCGGTTTTACGAGCCTAAAGAGAGGGTAGATGGCGTGTAGTGAAGCGTCATCCAATATAAAGGCCTGCGAAGCGGAAGCTCGCTTTCGCTGGAGCAGTTCAGATTAAAGGAAAGGAGAGCCCATGAGAGGAAAACCTCGTTTTCCTTTCATGAATTAAATCTGGCGGAGAGGAGGGGATTCGAACCCCTGAAACCCTTGCAGGTTTACACGCTTTCCAAGCGTGCGCACTAGGCCACTATGCGACCTCTCCAGCCGGATTATTTTGTCTTACTACATGTCCCTTCACAATGCATTTGGCCATATTTTGTCAAAACAACAGTATTTATGGCAAAAGCCATAATAGAGAGGGATCCGGTTGTAGAACCGAATGATGCACCACCTGTGCCAAACAAAGAGTTATACACAGCGATAAGAGCCGCGATCTCTGTAAGGGTTAGGAGAAGCAGGATGATCTTCCCTGCAATGGCGCATGGGGTGAATGTACAAGAAGCTTTCATAAGAATAAGGGGGAATATATGTAACCATTGTATGTTTTTTGTTTTATTTGGCAATACGGCAATGTATCCTGCGTACACTTATGAAAATATCACTAGAATGGTTGGCTGAGTACGTGGAGTTCTTAGAAGAGGATCCACAGAAGATTTCCGATGCAATTACTGCTCATACAGCTGAAGTAGATGAGGTTGAGGTACAAGGAGCACTTCTTGACCATTGTTGTGTAGGGAAGATTCTGACGCTCGATAAGCATCCAAATGCAGATAAGTTACAACTTTGTTCTGTATTGACGGATAAAGGAGAGAAGCCTGTTGTATGCGGAGGAGCAAACCTGAGAGTCGGAATGAAAGTCGCATTCGCACATATAGGGGCTACTGTGAAGTGGCACGGGGAAGAAGAGCTGATGACACTTGAGCCAATTAAAATTCGCGGAGAGCAGAGCGAAGGGATGATTTGCGCTGCAGAGGAGCTCGACATTGTTGCAGAGTTTCCAGAATGCACAGGTCACGACATTGTAGACATGGGCGACGGCGATGAAGACGTTGGTAAGCCGCTTAAAGAAGTACTAGGACTCAGCGATGTTATTTTGCATATTGATAATCATGCGATTACGCACAGAGCAGACCTCTTTTCGCACATTGGTTTTGCAACAGAGTGCGTGGCGATGGGAATTGCTAAGTGGAAAGATATGCCAGAGATTAAAACACCAGAGTTTCCAACTGATAAGATGCCGTTTACGTTTCGCGTAACAAAAGAAGGGCTGGTTCCTCGGTATTGCTCATGCATTCTAGAGATAGATAGCCTTGGTAAAACACCAGACTTCATTCGCAAGCGTCTTGCAGCTGTTGGCATTCGTAGTCTCAACCTTCCTGTCGACATTACAAACTACGTCATGCTTGAAGTAGGAGTGCCGATGCATAGTTTTGATTTAGATGACATTAAAGGAGATATCGTTGCACGTGTTGCCGTCGAAGGAGAGCCACTGCAAACTCTTGATGATAAAGAATGGAAGCTTCCAGAGGGTGCACTCGTCTTCTCTGATGAAGAGGGTAACTTCGACCTTGTAGGGATCATGGGAGGAAAACGAAGCTCTACAAAGGAAAGTACAAAGCGTATTTATTTGCATGCTCTTAGCCTCGATCCAGTGCAGATTCGTCGAACGGTGATCGCAACTGGTCACCGAACAGATGCAGCTACTATTTATGAAAAGAAGGTACCGCATACATCAACAGAGATTGGTTTCTATAGAGCGCTCGATTTATTCCTTTCTCATGTTCCTGGGGCAAAGATTGTATCTGAGCTACAAAGCGGAGGAGACAATGGGATCGCAAAGCCAATTCGGTTCTCTGCTTCTCGTGCTCACTCATTGCTCGGAGCGGAGATCTCGGAAGAGGCTATGACAAAGATATTTAATGACCTTGGTTTCACTGTTTCTGGCTCTGGTGACGAGATGCTTGTCACTCCACCTCTTCACCGTATTGGTGATGTCTCTGGAGAGCATGACCTCATTGAAGAGATTGGTCGTATCTACGGCTTTAATAACATTGAAGATACAATGCCAAGTGCATCCATTGTTCCCCCGGAGCGTGATACACGGGTAAATAGTATGCGTGATGCATTACAAGAGCAGGGATACATCGAACTATTGCCACTGTCTCTAATTGGACCAGACCTTCTGTCGAAGGTTGGTATCGACGTGGAAACTTGCACGGAGATCGACAATGCTATTGGAAAAGAAACAAGCCTCATGGCACCGAGTACACTTCCTGCTTTGCTTGAGCATGCAGAGAAAAACTTACTACAATTTGATGATGTCCTTCGTACTTTTCATGTGTCTACGGTGTTTAAAGGTGGCATAGACAGTAACGTTGAACTGGGAATGTCTATCGTGACGAAAAAGCAGACAGACCTAAAGCTAGACCCCTTCTTATTGCTCAAACAAGAGCTCTTGGAAGCCTTGAGTGATGCGGGATACCAGATGTCTCTTGATATCTCCAAAGACGTACCTACATACGCAAGTAGCGGAAGAACTGCGAGTATAGTGGTTGAAGGAAAGGTTATTGGAACACTGTTTGAAGTAAGCCCGGAAGTGAAGCAGAAGTTTGATCTTCCAGCGAGGGCAGCAGCACTTACGTTAGACGTTACTGCACTGAAAGAAATTCCTGCAGCAACGATTGTTGCAACAGTGGTGCCAGAGTTCCCTGCCATTACCTACGACACAACAATTGAAATGACGCATGATAAGAGTGCAGGCAACTTGCTGAAGCAGATTTCTGAAAGCTCGAAGCTTCTTGAGTCTGTCGATATTGCAGATATATACGGCAAAGAAAGTGGTGCGTATAAACTGACGCTTCGATGTACATACCGCAGCCCAGATAAAACTCTGACAGATGAGGAAGTAAAGAAAGAGTATGCGAACGTAGAGAAGTTGCTACAATAATGCTTTCATGCGACCATCAATTTCTACGACTGGCGGAGACAAAGGAACAACAGGCCTCTTTGGTGGGCAGCGTGTTTCTAAAGGGAACTTGAGGCTGCATGCGTATGGAACAGTGGATGAAATGAATGCAGTAATAGGAGTAGTTCTCAGTGAAGATATCCCAGAAGTACTGCGCAGCCAGCTCCATCAGGTTCAAAAAGATTTATTTATCCTTGGGGCAGACCTCGCAACGCCACTGTCAAAAGAAGGAAACGTTGTACGTATTGCTGAAAGAGATATTGTAAACATCGAACAGTGGGGAAAGGAAATGGAAGACAGTCTTCCTGTATTGCAGAAGTTTATTCTGCCAAGTGGATGCAAGGCAGCATCGTATATCCATATGGCGAGGACAGTTTGTAGGCGGGCAGAGCGGTGGACCACTCAGGTGGCGGAAGCCGAAGAGGTGAACCAGCATGCGTTGGTGTATCTAAATCGTTTGAGTGACTATTTCTTTCTTCTAGCGAGAACAGCAAATAAGGCTCACGGTACTCAGGAGCAGCAATGGCTTCCTTAGGAGGTGAATACAGGCCAGAAGTTCATCACAATGAGGCTGATGAAGAGCAGTGTAAGTGGTAGGCCGATAATCACGAATAGGACTTTGGAATCTTTGTCTTTTGGCTTCACGCTTAAATAGAGGCTCGATCCACCGAAAATTACCCCAACGAGAGCAAGAGGTAGATCTGCTACTTTTAGCCACCATCCTCCAAAACTGCCCATCTGGTTATAATGAAGCATAAAGCTTAGGAAGAAACTTCCTCCAAGAAGATAAAAGAGAAAACCTGTTAATCGATGGATATAGGATATCATATGGTTATTTTATAGTATTACGGGGAAAAATGGCATGACAAATACCCTTAATACATAATACATACCCCTTAATACTTATTTCACGCTCTTCTGCACAGCGAGACGTGCTCGACCCCTCCTACGACGGCGTGAAAGTAGTGCACGACCGTTTTTAGTCGCCATTCTTTGACGGAAACCGTGTTTCCTTAATCGCCTGCGCCATTTGAGCTTTCCGAGCATAGTGGAGGCAGATTACGTACGGAGAGCCCCTTGGTCAAGATAATATGACGTATTTTTTGATCAAACCTTTAGCCTCCTCTACACTCCGTTCACTATGATTTCACACACTACTCAAACACTCGATTCCGGTCTTCCGGTCCTTACTTCTGCCTCAGATGGCACAGCTTCTGTTACTGCTATGGTATTTGCAGGTGCTGGATCTCGTTATGAGAAAGAATCTGAGCGCGGTATCAGTCACTTCCTAGAGCACATGTTCTTTAAGGGAGGAGACCGATATAAGACGACAAAAGAAGTCAGCGTTGCGATCGACGCAGTCGGTGGGGAGTTTAATGCTTTTACAGGAAAAGAATACGCAGGATACTACGTTAAAGTAGCAGCAGAGCATGTTGACCTTGGATGTGATGTCCTTGGAGATATGTTATGTAATGCGTCATTCCCACAAGAAGAGATTGAAAAAGAACGTGGAGTGATTATTGAAGAAGACCGTATGTACCAAGACACACCAATGTACAGAGCAGGATGGGACTTTGAAGAGTTGATCTTTGGAAGCTGCCCACTTGGTTGGGATACTATTGGTACGCATGATGTTATTAACAGCGTGCAGCAAGCAGATTTCCAAAAACACAAAGACAACCTGTACACGCCAGACAACTTGGTGATTACGTTTGCAGGAAAAACATCAGACGAGCAGGCGCTAGACCTTTCTACAAAGTACTTTGGATCTCTTAGCGGAACGAAGCAGCGAGAGTTCGAACCACTGGATGGATATGGAAAAGATAAAGTGTATCTTCGTACAAAGAAAACAGAGCAGTCACACTTGGTAATCGGTGTTCCATCATTTGGTTCTCAGGATGACCGTCACTTTGCACAAAAACTTCTTTCTATCATCCTTGGTGGAAACATGAGCTCTCGTATGTTCCTGAATATTCGCGAAGCAAAGGGGATGTGTTACTACATTGATAGTGATGTTGATAGTTACCTCGACGCTGGATCCCTTTCTACAAGAGCGGGTATCGACCAGTCTCGTCTTGATGAGGCTGTAAAGTTGATTATCAATGAGTACGATCAGGTTGCACTTCATGGTGTACTTGATGAAGAGATTGCGAGAGCAAAGTCTTACATGAAAGGCTCTATTATTTTGTCTCTTGAAGATACAGAAGACCTAGCGCACTTCTTTGGAAAGCAGCAGTTGCTTTACCCAAATGTTCGTAGTGTCGATGAGTACATCGGCATGATCGAAGCAGTTACGAAAGAAGATGTCGATCAGCTTGCTAAAGATCTTCTTGGACATGAAAACCTCCGTCTTGCTGTTATTGGTAACACTGACAACAAAGCAGGGCTAGAGTCATTGCTTGTCTAAATATTACTTTATTCATTATTCATACCCTGATTTCTATGGAAAAAACTCTCATCCTCTTAAAGCCTGACTGTGTTCAGAAAAACCTCGTTGGTACTGTTATCGCACGATTCGAAGAAGCAGGTTTTGCTATCAGAGCAAACAAGATGATCCAGCTTACAGATGACCTCCTCCGTGAGCACTATGCTCACATTGCAGAGTTCCCTTTCTATCCAGATGTAGAGAGTTTTATGAAAGAGACTCCTGTTGTTGCTTTGGTTCTTGAAGCTGATGGCATCATCGATACTATGCGCGAAATGCTTGGTGTGACTGATTGTCTTGAAGCAGCTGAAGGTACAATTAGGGCTGAATTTGGTAGCAAGGAAGAAGGAAAGAACAAGATGTGTAACATCGCTCATGCATCAGACGGTGTAGATGCGGCAGCAGTTGAGATCGCTCGTTTCTTCTCTGAAGACGAGATCTTTAACTATTAATTTGATATTAAAAAAGCCGAGGCAAGTGCCCGGCTTTTTTTTTGTTACTTATTCCCCTTTGGTGAGGAGTTCGAGTGCAGTGTCTAGTTGCGGATCCTCCTCCGCTTGCATCTGTTCTCGTGTGCGTTCGACAACGATATCTGGATGCACACCTTCTTTGCCAAGGTCTTTCCCACTTGGGGTTAGCCAACGTGCTGTGGTGATGCGAATACTTGTGCCACCCGGTAAGTCGAATACTTCTTGTACTGTTCCTTTTCCAAAGCTCTGCTTTCCAATGACTGTTGCACGGTCTCCATCTTGCAGTGCACCTGCAAGAATTTCGGATGCTGAT
>JABJGX010000030.1 GCA_018662075.1 Candidatus Peregrinibacteria bacterium
ATTCCAATAATCTTGCTCATAGTAATAGATTGAAAAAAATACAAGAATTAGCACTCGGGATTATAGAGTGCTAGTTATCTACTGGTCAAGCTTTTACCAAGAAACTTAGCAAATAGTAGCGTATTTAGGCTATAATCCGGCTCGATTTACCACTTTTTATGTTTCAAGACGAAGCTGTCATCACTGTAACTGGCGGATCTGGCGGAAATGGCTGCATTTCTTGGCACCGGGAAAAATACGTACCCAGAGGCGGTCCAGATGGTGGAAATGGTGGTCGAGGAGGAAATATCTATATCAGAGCTGATTCGAATACTGATACCCTTAGTGATTACCGTTCTACAAAGAACTTCAAAGCAGAGCATGGTGATGCTGGAGCTAAGAATAATCAGTACGGAAAAGCAGGAGATGACTTACTCCTTATTGTTCCACCAGGAACACAAGTTAGAGAAGAAGACACTATCATCGCAGATCTTATGCATGAGGATGATGAGGTAATTATTGTGCGCGGCGGCAGAGGAGGATACGGAAATACTCACTTTAAGTCTTCCACTAGGCAGCGCCCTGACTTTGCAGAAAAAGGAGAACCAGGTGAGCATAAAGAATTGACCCTAGAGCTAAAGCTTGTTGCCGATGTTGGTATTATTGGATATCCGAGTGTTGGAAAGTCTACGCTGATTTCTACTATTTCAGAATCTAAGCCAAAGATTGGTGATTATCCATTTACGACACTTGTTCCAAACCTTGGTGTTGTTGAAATCGACGACAGGTCGTTTGTTGTATGCGATGTTCCAGGGCTCATCGAAGGAGCGTCTGAAGGAAAGGGTCTTGGTATCCAATTCCTTAAGCACATTGAACGATGCCGTGTACTGCTTCACATGCTCGATATCTCTAGGGCGTTGGTCGACGGAAAGGTTGATGCACAACTGCTGATAGACGACTACAAAGCAATTCGAAAAGAACTGGTGAACTACTCCCCTGCCCTCGAAGAGAAGCAAGAAATTGTGGTTCTTAGTAAGGCAGACCTACTTTTCGATGACATTACTCCAGTCATAGACGAGCTCAAAAAAGCAGGAATTCAGATTCACGATTCTATCTCTGCTCCGACCCATAAAAACATAGAACCACTTCTTCGAAAGCTTCTTCAAATAGTTATCGAGGAAAAGAAAGCAGACGAGCCAAAAGAAGTAAAAGAAGATGAAGAGACTCCAGTGCTTCGCCCACAAGCAACTGATGACCGAATGGGAGCGTACAAAATTGCGGTGGATGACGATGGAACTATTCGAATTACGGGTAAGAGAATCGAGCAATTAGTCGTCATGACAGAGTTTATGTCTGTTGGTGCTGTTCTTCGGCTTCAGGACATTGTGGAGAAGATCGGCCTTAAAAAGGCTCTTAAGAAGGAAATGAAGGATGAAGAGACGAAAGTCTTCATCGGAGACATTGATGTCACAGAGCATATATAGGAGAAAATTTGCTTCTCTTGGGCCTATGAACTTGTTATAGTTTGTCGGCTGATTCTCCGTGGCGTCAGAACTCGTGCCACACGCTCTTTACATCACTGTAAACATTATGGCCCGGTAGCTCAGTTGGTAGAGCACTCGATTGAAGCTCGAGGTGTCACCAGTTCAAATCTGGTCTGGGCCACCAATAGAATTTTCACTCTTGAATCATGACTATCTACACCTGTCCAATGCACCCAGAGGTACAGCAAGATACACCAGGAAAGTGCCCTAAATGTGGAGGAATGGATCTAGTTCCTAAGGAATCATTAAAATTAGCTGCAGATAAAAGTACGAAAGGAATTGCTCAGTACAAGCCCTTGTTCATCATTGTCGGTCTTATTGCACTTGCTTCGATTGCTAGTGCTTGGGATATACAAAGTGGTATAGCGTGGCTGAATGCTATGTACAATTTCATGGCAGGTTTCTTTCTTGTATTTTCAGGATTTAAATTACTGGATGTAAAGGGTTTCGCTGAAGGCTATAGTCAATATGACTTACTTGCAAAGCACTGGCATGGCTATGGATTACTCTATCCATTTATAGAGCTTGCTCTAGGACTTGGATACATACTCATTCCAACTTCTATTGCTCTGAATATGATCACAGTAGTCTTAATGGTATTTAGTGCTGCAGGAGTATCTATTAAAATAGCCAAGAAAGAGAAATTTCAATGTGCTTGCTTAGGTACATTTATTGATGTTCCTCTTACGTATATTACTATTATTGAAGACATTGGAATGGCCATTATGGCTGGATCAATGCTTGTAACACTCTATTTCTAGTAACTTCGTTATTCCTTTGTCCCTTTTTTCTTGATAAAAAAAGGACGAAAAAATCAAGGCAGACTGAACTCGTTCGAAGAAATAACACTAGTACTAAGCGTGCGCTCCTCAACCCCGGCGTGCCGGGGCATTCGTTGCTGTAAAATAATACTCTTAACTAATTCTTCGCCCTCAAACACAAAGTCTGCCATGCCCACCCGCTTCGCTTCTTAGTAAGACGTCTTGCAGACACTGTAGTATGGACGAAGATCATTCAGCTTTTACATTCTTGCATAGTGACGCAGTGCTAAGTTTCCGCAGCAAACTTAGTCCAGGAGCGCACAACGCTTCACTCTTATTATTTCTTCGTTCATATCAGTGGCTAAGATTTTTGGTTACTTTTCATCGGAAAAGTCACAAAGACAGTTGCTTAAACAACTCTCGATACATCTCATAATGCTTTTCAAGAGAAGACAGGCTAACCCATTCATTGTCACCATGAAGCCCAGCACCTTTTGGTCCATACAAGAATGCTGGAATCCCCTTCTCTGAAAAGTATCTGGCATCTGTTCCACCATGTTCTTTTTTAAATGGAATAGGTTTGCCTATCACTTCTTCTGCGACTTTCTTAAATAAGCTAACCGTAGGATTTTCTGCAGATGTCTGCAGCGGGCTTGCGGCTAGCCGGAGTTTTAAGGTGCAGCCTTCGGGAAGAACTTTTGAAACAATGCTCATTGCTTCGTCGGAATCTTTACATAGTGATGCCGGATACCTGATGTCTACCCTCGCCATAGACTCTCCTGGTATTTGGTTTTGAGCGGTGCCACCTAGAACCATTGTCGGTGTGACTGTTATTTGCCAGTCATCGTGCCCCCCTGTTGGGAAGTTTTCTACAATTGTGGTAATTGCTTTTGCGAGTAGGATATTTGGATTCTCTGTATCCCACGGGTACGCTCCATGACCTCCTTTCCCGTAGGCGATGAGGTCTACCCACACGACTCCTTTGTGCTCTATGACGATTCCGAGGTCATTTGAGTCTGGCGTGTACGCTGCGGGCTCAGAAAATAGGCCCTCATCAAGCAAATGTGGGATTGTCAGTCCCCCAACCTCTTCGTCTGTGGTGATCAAAATACTCACTGGAGGCTTTTCTCCTTCGTTCGAAGCGTCTCTGTATGCCATCAAAAATGGAAGAATATTTCCCTTCATATCAGACGTCCCGCGACCGGTTGCAATGTCTCCTTCGACACGCAATTCGAACTGAGTTTCGACACCTGGAACGACATCGACGTGTGCAAAAACAAGCAGCTTAGAGTCTGCATTTGGGAGGTATATCCACGGAGATTTATCATAAACTCCTCTCTTGAGGTCAGAAAATTTTTCTGTGAAGAATGTAGTTGCTATCCAGTCCAAACACTCCTTTTTCTGAATCTCCGATTCAGCAACAGATTTGAATGATATGAACGGTTTTAAGAGTCTGATGATTTCATCCTTCATATTGAAAGTATGTTAGTATGAGTATTGATAAAAGTGTCAAATTGTAGTATAATACTATTACAAACAAACATTACAAAACAACACTTTCATGCAACACACTAGAGAACATCATATAAAAAGTATAGCCGCCCTCACAATAGTTCTCGGACTCGTTTTCATGGGTCAATATAGTGCAGAAAGTAACCATGCATCGCTTAGTGATATTAGCTCTATGTGGCAGGGGCGAATTGGATCAACAAGAACATACAATATGCCATCTGCAAGCCGTGGTCATTCTCAGGAAGAGCGCATTGCTATGCGACTGCAACGTCGACTACGAAATAGCGGAACTTTATCAGCGCCACCTCTATCAGAGCTTGTTGAAGCAGTAGAGCAGAGGCAGAGTCTACTAAGTCGTCACTTTAGAGTAGCTTTTGCAACAGAAGAGAATCCTGAGCAGACTGTTTGGGATGTATCTGCACAGAGGTATCCGCTGTGGATCCAGCCATCATTCACGTTACGTAATGCGTCATTTACGTTAAATACAACAGCAATTCAGCACACTATGGATAGCGAAATTGTACTAGAGCTTGATGCTCCTATTCACGCTGTTCTCAAAAATATTGAATGGGCAGAATTTAGCGACAGAAAGAATGCATCACGTGCAGAGGTAGAAGGAGTTGCGAAATCTGGATATTTACCAGACGCGGACCTTGCTGCTGGTTCAATTGCAAAAGCATTTGGTTCCGACCTTGAGACTATCACCATTCCTCTAAAAAAGATTGATGGCCGCGTCGTCAATATGACAGGTGAAGATATGGGAGAGCTTGTCCTCTGGGGACAGGGTCGGTCTGACTACACAGGTTCTACATACGCTCGTAAAATGAATGTTCAAAAAGCATTAAATCAACATGTTCTCAATACTGTCGTTCGTCCTGGTGAGCAGTACTCGTTCAACTCAACACTTGATGGACCCGTAAGCCAGGGAAATGGATGGCACATGGCGAAGGTAATTTTCAATGGTGGTGACCTTGAATATGCACCCGGCGGAGGAATCTGTCAGGCGTCTACTACTGTCTATAGAGCAATTGTAAATGCTGGGTTCCCTGTAGAAGAGAGGCGGGCACACAGCTTGTTTGTGAGCTATTACGAAAAACACGGCATTGGTATCGACGCCACTATCTACCCAGGCTCACAAGATCTTGTCTTTACAAACGACACTGGAAATCCCCTTCTTATTCAGTCGTACAATGACGGAATGGAGGCCTTTGTAAACATCTTTGGAACACCTGATGGACGAACAGTAGAACTTACTGGTCCACACTTTGCAGCGAATGCGCCTGATGACTACCGGTATAAGGGCCGCAATCTTAAACCTACGGAAATCGTTTGGGACAACAAGGTTTCGTACTTAGATGGTACTGTTCGGACTGAACAAATCGGATCTCGATACAAAACACTTCCGCAGTACTTAGCGAAAAAGTACTTACCGAATGCAGTGGTACATGCATCAGCTCCACTTGCTAGCACTTTAGAGTAGTCTCCTGTAAAGTTTCGGGTGATGCGCTACCGCTCACTCCTTGCATTGGTCTTATGCCTTGGCTTGCAAACATCTCTTTGCACAGGCGGGGCTTTATCATTTGTGTCTGGAGTATCTGATTACTTTGCTTATCAAGCTGATGAAGCAGGTCTTATGTCCTATGGGGCAATTGGATATCTTAGTTGTGAAAATAACGAATCTGACAGTGGAGTTGGTTCTGTAAATACTGGTTGTGGTGATGCGTCTGATTGCTTGCTACAAGCATTTAACTACGCACAAGATCAAACTGTATTTCTACTTTCTAGTGTCGATTTATCCGAACTTTCATTCCTCTTTACGCCATTAGTAGAGGATAGAATTACGATAACCCCAAGACAGATTGCACGATCGGGCCCGTTGTATGAAGATGCATCTAATCTTTCACATACGTTGCTAAAACGTGAATGAATGTAATGCGAAATACACTTTTCTCTTTTTCTGAAGGCACTTATTGACCTTTGAGATAGAGTCTTTACAATCTTTCTACTAATTTCTTTCACTATATTATTATGTCAAATACAACTTCAACTCCATGGTTTGCTGTCTCTATGGCACTCGTTGGAATCATCTTCGGTTATGGAATTGCAACAGGTACTGGCGGTGCTAGTCCAGCTGCTGCCCCAAGCGCACCAACAGCTGCTGCTCCAAACGCTCCTTCTGCTCCTGCTCCAGCACCATCTGCAAAGGATGTTGTTCCAGTAGATGCTAAGGAAGACCACATCTTTGGTGATGTTAATGCAGCTATTACAGTTATTGAATACTCTGATTACGAGTGTCCATTTTGCGCACGTCATCACCCAACACTTGCTCAGCTTGTAGAAGACAACGATGATGTTAACTGGGTATATCGTCACTTCCCACTTGGGTTCCACTCAAATGCTACACCACTTGCAGAAGCTTCTGAGTGTATCACTGAACTTGGTGGTAACGATGCATTCTGGGCGTTCACAGACTCTATCTTCGCTGAAGGCGCAGATGCAGCAAACATTGAAAAATACGCAAACGATGCAGGTGTAGACGGTGCTGCTGTTCGTAAGTGTGTCGATGACGGAAAGTACGCACAGAACATCAAAGACGAAATGGCTGGCGGTAGCGCTGGTGGAGTATCTGGTACTCCTGGTAACATTGTGATCAACAACAAGACTGGTGATACTCGTCTTGTATCTGGTGCTCAGCCTGTTTCTGCCTTCCAGGCAGCAGTTGATGCATTGAGATAGTTTTACGCAACTGAATGCTAAAAGCAGGGCCTGAAGGCCCTGCTTTTTCAGTATTGCTGAACGGTGATAATGTTTTATAGTCTGAAAAAGAAACGCTATACTTTTGTCTCACATTATCCAAACATTTATGACTATCACTAAGTTTTACGCCATTGCACTTCTTCCGTTCGCACTGACTGCATGTACTCTTGTAGAGCTGACTCAGGATGTTACTCCAACAGAGAATCAAGAGGACATTCTTGAAGAGCAACCAGTACGGGAAACAAATAATGTTTCTTATGCGGGAACTGTTCAACCAGCAGGAATAAGTATTTATCAACAAGGAAGCCATAGGTTGTCACTCCCTGGTGGAAAGTTCATTTTGCTTGAGGCAGAGAATTTAGATCTCAATGGATATGTTGGAGAGGCTGTTACTATATTTGGATCTCTTCGCCCGACGGTCGAAGCTGGTGGAATGATTATGAGAGTCGAACGTATTGAACTTACCGAGCCAAAAGAAGAAGATCTAGCAGATGAAGAAGTAGTAGAAGAGGAGGAGAAGGATGTTAATGAAGAGGAAGCAATCGAACTAGAACCAGGAGATGAAGAGACCTCAGACCCTGAAGTTGTATCTGAACTTCCGGATACAGAAGCTGAGGTACCTACAGAAGATCTAGTTGATGAGGAGGAAGAGGAAGAGGAAGACGTCGTAGAGCAAATTGCTCCAGAAGTTGCTACTGAAGAATTTACACAGCGGGTAGAAGTTATGTCTCGTCAGGACTACACACCTGCAAACTGGACACAGAAATACTGCAGCTCTCATATTGGGTTCTGCAACCCTGTCCACCGAAACTGGTGGTTCAAGTCTTTTGGAACGACGAATAATAAACTCTGGCATGTAGAGCTTTCTTCAGCACCAATAGATGCCATGGGACAAGGTCCTATTAGTGTCGACCTTCTTGCAGGAGACATTCCTGTTGCAAATGGAACTATCGATGACTCTAACGGAACAGTTGTCGGATACACTGAATGGACATTTGGACGTCACTTTGTGATCTCTGCTGATAGTAGCCTCAAAGAAGCTGTGCAGTACATCACGAGTAATATTACAGAATATGTTCAGTAGAAATGACTCAATTTACCTACATTGCAAAAGGCTCTAACGGAGCGGAGAAATCTGGCTACGTAGATGCTATGAGTCTTCAAGCAGCACGAGACCAGATACTTTTAATGGGGCTGGACCCTATAGAGATTTACGAAACACCACCAGTCTCTACTAAGGCGCCAAAGCCTACTCGTAATACTGCGTATCTACCGATGTTTGAAACACTAAGGCTTTATGCTGGATGGCTTCTAGCATGGTATGCGCTGGTCTACATTATTGGAGCATATCAATTTTCAAAACATTTACCATTTCGCATTCCATATGCGGAAAGCTTATTCCTGTCCCCGCTTGTACTTAGCTTTACGTTTGCAGCATTCTTATTCTTGCTACTGTCTTCTCTTTATAAGCATTTTGGAAGCAAAAAAATTGCTGGTGTAATTCTTACAGCTATAGGAATAGGCATATTCCTACTGTATAGAATGAATGTTCAGTAAGGATTATAGTCCTAGCTGTTTTCTGATGTCATCTGCTTGCTGCTCTTCTTCCTCCTTTGCGCCTTCTTGGATGGTAATAGACTGTAAGTCCTTCCAGTCTTCAGCATGTTTCTGTTCTAGCTTCTGAAGTTGCAATAAGTGCTTTGGTGAAAGCTGAGAAAACTTTTTCTTTTCTTCATCGAGAATCTTTTGAAGTTCATCAATCTGGAATTGTGATAGCTTTGGAATGGCTTGGATAATTCTCCACTTTTCATCACGTGTTAGTGAAATACTCCCACGAAGAAGTGTTAGGAACAATTGTTCATCAAAGTTTGTTTCTGGATGACCAGGAACAATAATACTGTCGTTTGTTACACCTGCACTTGCAGTAGAGAAACGATAATCACCTACTTCTTTAAGGACTCTGATATCTTCTTCGTCATAGCCAGCTGCCTTTAACTGCTCATCATCTGGTAGTGGCCCTGGTGGTGGTGGAGGTGGACCTGCATCTTTCTTTTGGG
>JABJGX010000025.1 GCA_018662075.1 Candidatus Peregrinibacteria bacterium
ACGAGATCGATAAAGAGACATACGAGTGGACGAAAGATCTGTAGCAAGAAACACTAAGAACCGATACTATCGTGTCATGAATTTGCAGGAAGCACATGACAGATCGGCGAAGCTTCGAGATGAGATCTGGAGGCTGAATAAAGCATACTTTATAGAAAATATTGAAGAAGCCTCTGAAGATGTTCGCGATGCTTTAAAACAAGAGCTTATTGCTCTTGAAAAAGAGTTCCCAGAAGTCATTACGAAGGACTCTCCAACCCAACGTGTCGGTGCTCCTCTTGATGGAAGACTTCCGAAGATCGCGCATATTACACCGAAGGAATCCCTGAGTGATTCTTTCTCCCATGCAGAGCTTGAAGACTGGATAGACCAAATGCATAGAGCACTTGGGAAAGACAATGTTGCATTTGAATTCCTAACAGAATTAAAAATAGATGGACTCAATGTAACGCTCATCTACGAGCATAAAAATGCTGGTCATTACGAGCTATTCCGTGCCATCACCAGGGGAAACGGCGTTGAAGGAGAAGACGTCACACACACTGTAAAAACTGTGCAGTCTATCCCTCTCTCTTTTGAGTTAGACCGAAAAGAGCACCCGAAGTACATCGAAATATCTGGTGAAATTTATATGCGAAAAGAATCAGCCAAAGACTTTGCCAATCCTCGTAATGCAGCAGCCGGAGCTGTACGACAACTAGACCCGAAGGTTGCTGCAAGTAGAGAACTACAAATTTTCTGTTATAGCCTTGGAAAAGATACAACTGATGCGCTTGGTATTAAGACACAAGTCGAGCTTATGAAATTTATTGCATCACTTGGCATACCCGTAAACACAGAGGCAAAACTTCTTGGAAACCTCATCGAAATAGAAAAAATGTATGAAGAGCTTCAAAAGAAGCGGAATAGTCTTCCTTACGATATCGATGGTGTTGTTATTAAAGTAAATGATAAACGCATGCAAAGAGAACTTGGCTCCACTGCGAAAGCTCCGAGATGGGCAAGAGCCTATAAGTTCCCAGCAGAGCAAAAGACTGCGCAGATCCTGGATATCCAGTTACAAATTGGTCGAACAGGTGCCATTACACCCGTTGCTCACCTCAGCCCGACACTGCTTGCAGGTACAACAGTGACACGGGCCACTCTGCATAATGCAGACGAGATAGAGAGGTTAGATGTTCGTATTGGCGATACCGTTGTATTACAAAAAGCCGGGGATATTATTCCAGAAGTGGTCGAAGTGATGGCAAACCTGCGGCCAAAAGACAGTATTGCCTTTCACTTCCCTCTTCACTGTCCCAGCTGTAGTGCAGAGCTTGTCAGGCCTGAAGGAGAAGCAGTCCACCGATGTCCTGGAACAAACTGTAGCGCTGTGCGGCAAGAAAAGATCGAACACTTTGTGTCCAGATACGCATTCAATATTGAAGGCTTTGGAAAAGAAACCATCGACGAGCTGCTCAGTCAGGAGCTGGTATCAGATGCTGCAGATATATTTTTCTTGAGCTATGCAGAGCTGATAGAACTACCACTCTTTAAAGAGAAGAAAACCGAAAAAGTACTCAGTGCCATCGAAAATGTTCGGCAGATTCCACTGGATAGATTCCTCTATTCACTTGGAATTCGTCACATTGGACGGGAGACAGCAGAAATTCTTGCAAAGCGGATACAGTGGCCAAAAACTGATATCACTATAGAAGCAGGTAGCTCTAGCCATACACAGGTGTCACTATTTGATGCGACCGCAGCAGAAAAAAATATTCATGGAATCTCTATGGCAGATATTGCAATAACTTTGCAAGAACTCGATAGCGATACCCTTGGTAGTATCGATGGGATTGGTGGTGTGGTTGCGCAGTCGTTACTTAGCTGGATTTCTGAAGAGGACAACCGTTCCCTTCTCCATAAGTTTGAAAATGCGGGTGTCATTGCTATCCAACCACAAGGAAGCCACGCACCACAGGTCTTTGCTGGCAAAGTTTTTGTCATCACAGGAACGCTTCCGACCCTTCATAGGGAAGACTTAAAAACTATTATTAAAGAACGTGGTGGGAAAGTAAGCTCGGCTATATCGAAAAAGACAGACTACCTAGTGGCAGGCGAAAGTCCTGGTAGTAAATATGCAAAAGCAGAAGAATTAGGCGTCGCTATCCTCGATGAGGATGCATTTAACGCACTGCTTACTTAAGCACAAAGCTCGGAGTCCACAACCTCTACGACTTCTTTTAATGTAATAAGACTCTTCACAAAACATTTTTTTGCACCAAGGCCAATTGCCTTATTACAATACTGATCTGTTCCAAGGTTTGTAATCACGTATGCAGGTGTTTCTATATTCCGGGTCTTTGCCTTCTCTTCAAGAACTGCAAACCCATCCTTTCCTGGCATATGAAGGTCTGTCATAATGACATGAAACTTTTGCTCGTTCATAGCAGTAATCGCATCTTCACCATTTTTACAGACAACAACAGTGTATCCTTTACCCAAAAACTTTGACTCAAGAGCACCACAGAGTGCATTGTCATCATCTATTACCAGTACGGATTTTTGATCAGTCATCGGTTTATTATACCATATAATGAAAATTGTCACAATATCTATATAAATACTCTACTTAGCGTACAATACCCATTATGAAATCTGCCTTTAGCACGCCATCCAATCGAATACTGGGATTCATTCTCGCCCTTACTATTCTTGTTTTTATACAGACACTCTCGTTTGATTTTGCAGGATTTGACGATATGTTGCTTATTACACGAAATCCCACTGCTCAGGGGCTCAGTCTACAAAATATCACTGCTGCATTTACCACATACGACCCAGAGCTCTATGTACCAATCACGCTCCTGTCATATCAGGTCGAACATAGCATTGCGGGGCTTAGTCCATGGATCTATCACCTAACAAACCTTGTTATTCACCTACTCTGTACTGTGCTTGTCTTTATCGTCTTTCGAAAGCTTGCACGGTTCTGCGTTTCGAAGAACGATGCGTACTACGTTGCAGGTTTTGTGGCACTCATGTTTGCCTTGCATCCTCTGAATGTACAAACCGTAGCCTGGGCTGCAGCACGGAAAGACAGTCTATCGACACTCTTTGCACTCCTAAGCATTGCGCTCTTTTTACAATACAAAGAGAGTAATCATAAGAAATTGTGGTACTGGAGTATTGGCTTCTTTGCCCTAGGCCTTGCTGCAAAAGTATCTATTGTACTGCTGCCTTTTATTCTGCTTCTTGCGTCCAAGATGCATCTGGAAAAAAGCGATCGACGATCGCTTGTTCCGTTTATTCCTTACTTCGCGCTTAGTGGAATTTTTGGTCTCATCGCGCTGGGAGGAAAACAGCAACAACTGTCGACCCTCACACTCACAGATACTATTTTACTTGGAGCAAAGAGTACGTACTTCTACGTCCAGAACTTGTTTACACCTGGTCACCTTGCATTGTTCTATCATCACACTGGGGAGATAACACTTCTAAAACCAACATTCTACTTTCCGATGATTATCATACTTCTCATGATAATATTGGCAGCAGTGAGCTATAAAAGGCAGAGGCATATCACTTTTGGGATCTTGTTTTTCTTCCTACTACTTCTGCCGACGTTCTTTAACTTCTGGAAAAATGGATTCATTGATATCGCATCAGACCGCTATGCATACCTAGCACTTTCGGGTCTTACTTTTAGTATTGGGATTATTTTGATTCCGCATCTTAAGTACCGGAGGACTGCAGGAGTTATTCTTGGAGTGGTACTCGCTGGCTCTTCATTTATACAAACACGTATTTGGTCAGATGGAGAAACACTGCTTCGGGCAACACTGCGTAACTACCCAGATTCTACCCATGCACTCATGAACCTAGGGGTTACCATGCATGAAAAAGGTAATAGTGAATCTGCTTTAGCACTATATGATCAAGCAATAGCACTAGATCCAAACCTTGCACCTGCCTATTTAAACAAAGCCCGAGTTGTAGCAAAAACAGGTGATATCAAAGAGGCTATAATCTTAACTAAAAAATCAATTTCTGTGATTTCATCAGACCGCATTACAACGCCAGATGAGCTACAGGCTTTCTTCTTCCTTGGTGTCATGTATGAACAAGTTGGAGAACTGGAAAAAGCATTCCTCGCATTTAGCGACGCAACAGCCTATGCACCAGAAAGTAGTGTAGCGTTCTTTAATCTTGGTGTTATGTTCCAGAAGTATAGTCACCCCAAAGAAGCTCGTGATGCCTTTAATAAGGCATATGCCTTAGAACCAAAAGGACTCGAAAATAGGTACCGCCTTGCGGCCGTAGAAGCAGAGCTAGGAAACCTTCCTTTTGCTATCTTGCACCTAGAGTACATCCTGAAAAAGGATCCACACTACGAGCAGGCGGCAAAGCACTTGAAGGCCTTACGGTCTTCTCGCTAAGAAAGCTTCTTCATTGCATTTTCAATCTCCTGAATAGTTGCCCCGGGAAGGTTTATAGGATGAACATCTTTTCCCTCTTTTTGCAGTAATGGAATGGCTACCATTAGGGCTTTTTGCATATTCTGACCGTTAGTAAATAACTCTTCTAAAAAACGATATTGTACTGATGGATCACTCTCTCCGTACCGTGGTTTATACCCAGATGCTATAGCGATTTTTCGGATCCACTCCCATCTGTGTTCTGGAATTCCCTCTTCTTCAATGTCCCGCACAAGCTTCGTTCCATGTGTTGGCGTGATGCCTTGTGTGCGTCCAAAGAATTGGATAATACTTGGGTCCATTGCACTCATCATTGTACAAAGACTTCTTGAAAGTGGCTTCTCAATAGGGAAGTTATGACTAAAGTGTGGACTTCCTTTAGCAAGCTGCCCTGGAAATTTTTCATACCAGTCTTGTATCACTTCTTCTGGCAACACCTGGTCTATCGTACTTTTTGCCATGAGCCGGAGACTTGGAAGTGTTGGAATGAAATCCCCTTCTGCTACGTCTTGAATAAGGTCGTATCGAAGCCACATGGCATCATTTCCGGTATGGTTTTCCATTGCCTCGTTCACGTAGATAGCCCCTTTCATGCCCTTAATGCAGTTCGATGCCATTTGGTCTATTGCTGTAAAGTTCCTTAGTTCCTCTGGGAAGGTATCCAGCTTTGTAATGCCTTCTTCTACCTCCTCTGCACGCTTAGCGATCTCTTCTTCGAGGACTTTGTACACTCGTGCAAATGTGATTGTATGTGTCTTTCCTTCTTGCCTCTCTAGCCTCTGCAGTTCGATATCCTTTGCACGGACAACTTCCTTATCGTCATGTGATTTTTTTGGCAAAAATTGCTTTGCAAGATCCTTTGTAGAAGTATTGCTTAACTCTCTAAGTATACGCATGTGCAATCCCTCTCCAGAGATCGCAGCACCTGTTCTTTTGTAATACCTCTCGCGTTCTGCAAAATAGACATCACGTAGTCGCTGATAATCCTCTTCATCCTCTGCCAAACAACGAAGGACTCCTTCAATTGAGACACTACTACTCTGCCTGTTGTAGCAGATTATCTGCCGTACCTGTGCCTCTGGCCTGTCCCTTGTACTGCGCTCGTCATCAGCTTTTTGCCGATGAGCATCATTAATCTTAAGCCCTAAAACATCTGCTATAGACTTGTAATTAAGCCCCCTGCTTTCCATTGCTTCTATGGCAAGATTTCGGAAACCTGGCCTCTCTTTCTCTGCTTCATAGTCTGCCCTCCAGTCACGCTCGAACTCAGTAAGCTCTTCTGCAGGGATAACAATTTGTGCAATGTGTGCAACCTCTTCCCATTCTATGTACTCCGCTTGTGTTAGTCGCTGGGAAGGGAGGTCTGTAATCTCATATACGTCTCTGATGGCCTCTGCGCGGAATGTCATATCTTCAGACCACTTCTTTCCCTCCTCTTCTTCATACTGCCACTCCCAGTTTTTTGCCATGTCATACTCTATTTCCATTAGCAGTCTTGCCATAGGATCTTCGATCTCTCGACTACGATACTGGTTCAGCTTTGCCAGCTGCCACACCCCTTCTCCCTCTGCTGTGCGTAATGCGTTCATCTGTGGGTCATCTGCGTAGAGTGTATCTATGACTTCTATTACCTCTGACGCAGGAGGAACCGTTCCATAGTCCTTTCGTGTATGTAGCCTCGACCAGTGACTTGGAAAGTATTCTGCAAGATGCTCATGCCCAACGTCATACCCAACCCGATGGTAATACGTATTCATATCCAGATGATTAAAAGTATGACCAATTCCTTGGCGTGACTGCTCTATAACATCAAGTAATGTTGGCTGTGGTTCATACTCCTGTCCTCTCTTTGGATTCTTCTGTTCAAAGATGTCTGGAAAATTTAGAAGATCTAAACACTGCTCTCTTACTCCTGGTGAAATTTCTGGGTCACTCTTCCAGTATTCAAAGAGTGCTTCATACGTATGAAACTGTGGCCAGCGTCCTTCTATATCTGTTTCGAGAGACTTGTACCCATGTCCACTCAGTCCAATTTCTTTTTTTGCTTCATCGAATGTCCATCCATAATATGACCAACGTCTATCAGCAATAATTTTTGCCAATACAGAATTTGTATTTTTAAAGATATCTACTAAAGCAGCATTACCCCTAACTACGGCCATTTTTTCGAACTGTGTGTACTGTTTTGGGTCCCAAAGATCTGGAGTATCAACAGTTATTCGCTCGTCCCATCCCGGTGGAAAATTCTGGGACTTTCTCATATATTTTAGGGTTACACTTCCTCCTCTATGGGTTCTTCGTCATCCATTTTTTCAACGTCATCATTAACAAATGTAGATGTATCAATATCTAGTGGACCATGATCCTTTCTATCATCCTCGTTCCATAAAGGCATACCTGAGGATTCTCTTGCAGAGAGTATTAAAAGTTTCTCCTCACTGCCTGGTGAAGCCATTGTTGGACCAATATCAATGCCTGTTAGTGATACACCATTCTTTTCTAAAAACTCTTGATTAATAGTTTCTACTTTTCCTTTAGCTGTAGCCAGCTCTTCATCCGACAACTCTTCCTCTGGTTCCACTGCCTCTAATGGCTTTGTCTTTAGTTGCCCCGCCATGTGCTCTTGCTCTAGCTTTCTCATCATATCTGTAACTCTTTGCGTTTCTTCAAGTTCTTTCTGCCTTCTCTTTTCCAATCGACGTCGCTGTTGGTCTGCCCTTTTCTGTGCGATTGCTTCAGCATGAGGATTCGTATGTTCTAGAGGTGTGCCAACTTTTTCTACTACACCGCCTTGTGCCTTCCTCTTACGACGCCAGACTTTTGGTGCGTCGAGTATTGCTTGTCCTTTCTTAAATACAGACTTAGCGCCATCAGCAACATACTTCGCATAGCCAATCATATTCTTCATTGGTGGCCAAGTGGCATTATCATCTGGGACACTGGCTTCAAACCCAAACTTCTTTGCCATGGCACGGACGAATGGATCTTTTCCTTTATAAAGGAACAGCTCTCGGATAATGGTTCGTGCATTTTCCTTTTCATCATCTGTGCCAGATAGGTTTCTTACATGTCCTAGACGTCCTCGTAGCTGGTCCATCATATAGGGAGTCATAGGGTCTACGACGTCATACACTTCTGCATTTGGAATAGTGTGAGCCTCTGCAATAAGAGTATTTGTTGCAACGAGAATACGCTTTGGATCGCCTTTTTTCTTTGGAGACTTAAATGCATTGAGCACGGAAGACTTCCTATTCTTTGCATCTGCATGGTATACAAATACTTCTACACCTATCTTTTTCTTGGCATGTGCAATTTCAATACGTTTTGCATACTCATGGACATTATCTGCTTTTGCACAAATGACAGTATCCATTTCATGAGGCTGCGGAATACCGAGTTCTTTTGCTGCACCGTAGTCTTCAAAGTGAGCCTCTTCGTAAGACTTCCACGCTTCTTCTGTCCCTGGAGAGGGCGGGTTCTCTGCATCTCCAATACCAATATAGGACACCGGCTTCATAAGTCCCATTGCAATCATTTGCTCCTCAGAAATTTCTGGAGAACGTGTCCATCCCTCTACCCCTTTATCGTATCCAGTAACGCCGATCTCTATCGGGAACTCTCCACTTAACTGTGCAACGCTATCGCCAACAGAATATGGGTTTAGTCGACCTGCTTCATCCATAAAAATGACCTTGCATCGCTTTGCAAACTCTTTCAAATCCTTTCTAAATCGCTCGAAAGGACGTGTAAGAGCAGCGCCGTGTACCAATGCAAACTGCGCTGGCTTGTCTTCGTCTGGCACTGTTGAGTACTGCGATGGGTCCAGTGCAAGACTCTTATGTGACGTTACAATGTGGTAGTTATCCAGATGGTCAAGTGCATGTGCACTATCCCCTTTAAACCCTGTAGAAGCTTGCGCCTCTCGCTTTTGTGCAGGACGAGGTTGCAAATTATTTTCAATATCTGGAAGGAAAACAATACTTCCTTCTGCTAGTGCCCTGAGCTCTACTAGCATTGCATCTACCTCTTTATTTTTAGTGATCTGGACACCTATGTTTTGGATATATAACGCAATACGATCCTCGACTGTGATGTTGTTCTCTTCCTCTTCATCGCTTGGTCTAAATATTGTGTAGAATAGATCTCCTGCTTTTGTCGGCCTCTTAAATATATCTGTAAATACCTCTCCATGGCGAGATTCCATGTCTCTCCAATACTGATTGATATCTGTTCGTTCTACGTTAAATGGTGGCTGCAATACACTGTACTGTTCACCGCTTGCGTTCTGTTCGATGTGTTCTTTCTTTGCATAGATCTGTGCTGCTGCTGGCAGGTTCTTTGGATCAACATTATTTAAATGCAGTAACTCTAACTGTGCATCATGAAATGCACGAGTAATAAGACCTGTTACCAAACTCTTTCCACTTCCGTATGGAGAACGAACAAGTAGCTTTGCCATTTCTTCTCTATTTCCTGTACAGATGTTGAGTGCCGTCCACGCAAATAATGCTTTCTGGTGTTCCCATAGCTTTTTATCATTTGCCTCGAACCCTTCTTTCTTGAGCTCATCCCACACCATGAACATACGCTTCGTAAAGAGCTGACTAAATTCGTCCGACTCTACAAACTTCTTTTCATGCCACTGCCCATACTCCTGTTCTGGACGATCAATTTCGTTATGGTCATAATTTTCTGAATTCCATGACCATGCATCATGGTCATCATTAGGGAATACCTCTGCAATCTGCTTTCGCATATCAATAAATATTTTCTCTGCAGGAGATTTTTGCGTTCCAGCAATTCCATTCATAGAGACAGGTGCACTAGGCGCCTTGGTTAATCGCGGTTCTGTTACTGTTTCTGTACTCATAGCGCTCTATCCTAGAATTTATTGCCAGATTTGACAAGAATCCTTTGCTGATTCTTATGCGCATTTGATATACCAAAATTTGCTCTATACTAAGAAAAGAACTTCTAACCCTTGTTTCTATGAAATTTACCGCATTGTGTGCCTTATTCTCTTTGTGTCTACTCCTTGCTCCGGCGCAAGCTAAAGCCGGAAACCCCGACCCAAATAATGAATTTATGAAAGCATATGGTAGTTATAGGTCTTATACGGGAAACCGCCCTACACACAGAGGAATTACTCGGGCAACAAAAGATTATCGCAAGTGGCTCGGCAATGGCTGGAGAGACTACTCTTCTCACCTGCAGCGCGATGCTCTATTGCGGAAACAGAAGCGGGTTACTAAACAATCAACTACCGCACCATTTACCATAAGGGAACGACATAGGCTTCGCCGAACATACAGGGAGACAAGCAACAGAAGCTAAGCTTATAGAGGCTCTCCACAGCGGACTTTTACGAAGCTTAAGATCTCCTGAGCAACATCGATATTTGTTGCCTCTTCAAATCCTTTGAAATATGGCGAAGAATTGATCTCACAGATTTGATATCCCTCTTCATCAATAAGAAGGTCTACTCCAGCAATATCGAGACCAATAATACGTGAAGATTCTACTGCTAACCATTCTACCTCTGGTGTCAGATCCAACAGTTCTACTGACCCTCCTGCAGAATAATTTGCTTTGAACTTTCCCTCTTTTGCTGTTCGTAGCATTGCTCCAATTGCCCTTCCTCCAATAACAAACACACGGATATCTCTACCTAGACTACTATTAATACACTCTTGAATAATCATATTGAGATTTGGATCTAGCAGATCCATCGTATCTTCCAGCTGAGAATGGTCTTTGCACATCACTATTCCCTTCCCTTCAGAGCCAGATACCTTCTTGAGGATCACAGGAAACGAGAATTCTTTCACTACAAAATCTAGATCAAGTGGTGTCTTTGCAAGCAATGTTTTTGGGACTGGAATATTTTCTGCTGCAAGCATCTGAATGGATGCCATTTTATCCATCGCATTTTTTATACTCTCACTATTGTTTAGTACAAAAACACCAAGCCTTTCAAAGTGACGAATAACAGCGCTAATAAAATAGTTTGTACCAGACCCCGTTCGAGGAATAAGGCAGTCTGGTAGCTTATCTATTTCCTGTGCACTATCCATAACAGACGTTGGTACCGTAATTTCTACATAATATGAAGTCCTCTAGGGGCGCTGGAACCTATACCTCTTGCGGATTGGCTCCTGCATTTCAGGAAATTTTTCAGCAAGTGCTCCCCACTCAGAGAACCGCGCAAAGAAACGGCCAATCCCAAACCAAACCACTATAGCCAGGGATGAGGTACTCTTTCATAGGAGTATTGTACACGAAGCGTGCAAAATGCAATTTACAAGCTACTAGTGCAGGTAGTGACCACTCTTACGCTGCATCTTCCAGACCTGTAGCAAGATCCCTCAGATGATCAAGGTGCTCTTGTTGTTCAGGTGAAATACTTTTGCCTTTCTTCTTTTGATTTGCGACGTAATCCGAGATTCCCTCATTCACCTCAGTAGTAGTAGGAGCGTTAAGCACATTCACACTTGTACTTGGTGTAATATCTAATGATGCAATACCTTGTTCATCTGATTGCCTAGTCTGAATAGAGCCAAGCCCCGCTTGCCATTCTGTATATGTGCAGACTTTCGTGGCATACCCTGTACTTGTCTTCGCATATACTGGCGCATTCCGTGATGGATTTTCTTTCACCGTAAAGAACGAGTTCGATGGTACATTCTCCCATTCTGCTGTTTTATACTCACGGTCTAGGGCGTTTTTTGTTGGACCAATAAAAGGTGTTGCCTGTAGTGCGTTGCTGATTTTTTGTTTGCTGTCAGCCTGAACTACGCGCAAAGCCCATTCAGGTTGCTGCATAATTGGATCTCTTTCTCTATTTCTTTGTCGTCGATCACGCTGTTGCATTGCTGTGTCTGCTTCGCTTGGTATACGATAGTTGTTAACAATTGTTTGTGGATTTAAAACACCAGTTTGATTTGGCGTTATTCTCACTTCAGTATCTGAAATCTTTTCAATCCACGTATTACGATAGAGGTCTATCTGTAGTTGTGAACCTACTGGTAGATCTGCAAAGGTGACATCAGGGCTTTCTTTAGAATCTATACTCATAAGTATTGGGGGATAATATGTATATATTATAGCATATTATATTATTTTAGTCAATATATCACTATCTTCTACTATATGGGGAATAGCACGGCTTACCATGAGCGAGGAGTCGCTACTATAGCAGCGATGACGAATCGAATGGTGACGAGGGGTTTACAGGTTACTATATTTTGACGGTTGAAATTAAACCATCAGCGTCTCTTAGGGAATTTTTAGTACAATAAAGTGATCTACATTTTTACTTCTAACCATACTTCATTCCTTCGCATCCATGGAGGTGTCCATGGTGGATTGTAACGAGCATACTGAGCAGAAGAAGCGATACTATAGCCATCTTCCATGAGTGCTGTTTGTAAAGTCTCTGTGTACTTTTCTGCCTTTTCATCAGTCCATAGTCCAGAAAAGGTAATGACGCCAACAGTACGACCAGACACTTCTCGCAGTGTCACTTTAGAACTATTGGGCTTTGGAATAGATATTAGAGTGTACTGTGATGGCATCACGAAGCTGATAACGAACTGATTATCCTGTATCTCTTCTTGCAAAACCGGTGTTGTCATTGCGATTTTCTCTGACAATTGTTCCTCTTGTAAGACTGGTGCTGTCATTGCAATAGAGGCATCTGCAGTGTTATTGCCAAAAATATAATCAGCTATATTGCGGAACCCAGCATTGACTGCTTCTGCATACGGACCAGGGACTGTCGTTTCCGCCACAATGGTAGGGTCATATTTTCGTATTTCAATGTTGGCGATGCGCGCGATAGCACTATCCTCTTTTTCTTGGAGTACCGTAAAATTTGGCTCTTCAATATTACGAACACTGAGGTAGCCGTAGAGCATCCATAGACAAAGCCCAACAGCGATAACGATAAAGATGGTCATAGAGAAGGGGGTAATTTTTTTCATAACATCATGAGGAAGATTTAATAAACCATGGAATAAACATGCTAGTACGCTTTTTATAAACTTCAAATTCTTGATTCCCTTCGTATTTCCTTTCAAGCATTGGCACTCCTGATACAAACAAAAGGGAGTATGTTAGCAGTGCAGGACTAGCAACTGTCCACCAAGATCCAGAAGCAGAGAGGGTCATGATCCATATCCCCCACCACAGTACACTTTCTCCGAAATAATTGGGGTGCCTTGAATATTTCCATAATCCACTCATCATTATTTTTCCTTTATGAGCAGTGTTTTTCTTAAAAATCGCTAATTGATAATCAGCCACAGACTCACAGGAAAATCCTGTTAGCCATACGCCGAGACCAATAATAAGAGTTATATTCCAGCCTAGAACCTGTGTGTTTGCAGCTGCAATAATTGGTAGTGAAATCAGTAACATAATCACTCCTTGCAACATAAATACTTGCAGAAAGCTTCTCCATAAAAAACTCTTCCCCCAGTCCTTACGCCAAGCAGCATAGCGAAAGTCTTCATGAGGATCTTTCAACTTTCTTCGAAGAATATGCCAAGATAGCCGTAATCCCCAAATAGAGACAGTTATACATAAAATTAGCAGAGTCACTGAATAACCCTTTATAAGTAGAGAAGTCCAAGAAACGACAATAAATCCAATTCCCCATGCTATGTCTACTATACTTGCATCTTTCAAAATTAGAGACACTACAAAGAAAAGTGTCATGTAGAGAAAAATGAAAAGTCCAATATTCTGTAGTAGTTCGATCATTGTATTAGTATCATACCAGATATGAAATCGTACGATACGTTCATTATTGCTTTCTTTATATTTTGGGGTATTCCACTTGGTGTATTTCGTAGTCGGTTTCGTAAAAAAATCTACCAAACCAATTCATGGATTATTAATATCAAGCCTGTATTTATAAAAGAGTTACAAGGTTTGTTTTTAAATTTGTATCCAAATGACGCTTCCTATATTCGACTGAGGAATTTTTATCGCACCTATTTAGCGGTATACACTATTCTATTTGCTTACATTTTTCTACTGTCATAAGCCCAGTGTAACAGCGCTTGTCGTTGTTTCCTTCTGCAGTCTAGATTTCCAGGTTCACAGTTCTTTTTTATTTGAGCAATGTGGCGGGTCATTGCTTTCCAACGCCGTATTTGTCGCTCGTCATCATCAAACCGTCTACCCATATAGTAGCGACAGTACCACTGGAACCAACCTCTCGGATCTGCTGGGTGAATCCACCCTTTCGACTGCCAATACAAAAGTGGTTTACTAGCATTTATTCCGAAAAAGTTGAGACTAGGGTCATGAAACTTATGACAAAGCTTTGCTTTCACAAACCAAGATTTAGGAAATTCATTCTTGCAGTCCGTCATGTACTTTCCACCAAATACTCCTAACTCTAGCATTTGCTGTGGAGTGAGCTCAGGTTTAAATTCTGAGTGAAAATTCTTCCCAATAGCTTCAGTACAGTAGTACGTGCACTTTTGCATCAGGTCGCTTACGATAACTTTTTTCTTCATAGTGAGCATGATAGCAAAATGCATACTTAATAAGAACTCACCTGAAAATCCCATGCCCCCACCAATTGCGAGTTTTTGTCTTTAGGAAGATGAAAAGTTCTACTTTTTTTAATGGTGCCCAGGAGAAGACTCGAACTTCCACAGGATTGCTCCTACACGCCCCTCAAGCGTGCGCGTCTACCAGTTCCGCCACCTGGGCATAAGACACAAGTTATGGAGGCAGTATCTGAGGATGCAATCCTGCCACCCATGCCGGCCGAAGCCTCGGCGAAGGCTGGTGGGCAAGCACGAGGGAGATTGTACCAATTTCGAGCCCTGCAGGTAGGGTTTTTGCACGAAAAGTGTCCTCTCTGTAAAATATGGAGAAATATACTTCTTCTCAAATACTTTTTTGTATAAATAATTAGTACAAGTTTTTAGGCTAATTAAAGCCATTTATAGACATTTGTTCCCTAATAGTAGGTCGCGATAAGTGGTAAAGTTTGCTATACTAATAGTGTCAGTTAGTTAAGGAGCTTGCTCACTAATTGTCTGACAAAAATAAAGTCGTCTAAGGGTTCGTCCCTGGGCGGTTTTATTTATGTATCCATTTTTAACGAAATGCTCTCTGGATCTCTGCTTTATATTCCAGAGCTTTGGTACAGCTGGGACACGCATCTATAATCCCCTGCACTTCGTCCTCGAGAGTCTGCAGACCCCTAAGGGTAATCTCCTCTGGCATACGAGTACCTAAAAGCATGTTAGGCGTTAGTTCTGTAAACGTATCTTCTTCTCCTTTGACATACACAGCCGCCCAGTCGTCTAGGTACTGAAGTCCCCAGTCAGGATGCTGCTGCAGAATATCTATATAGGCATTCGGATCGAGACTGTAATACACCACCGCATGCGTAAAGTTATACTCGCTACTTAGTGCATCCCATGCAGCTCTACTCTCCCCTGCTTCAATAGCTTCAACTATATAGTCGTAACCGTAATCCAGATTGCGACCGTCGAGGAATACTTTATGACCTCTGAACAAGAGCTCTCCTCCTGCGTTGTAGTTGTTAAACATATTTCCTGTGATTCCCTCTGCATGAATAAATTCTGATGCACCAGCAAGTGGAGTGAATGCACCGATACCAAACAGATCATCT
>JABJGX010000060.1 GCA_018662075.1 Candidatus Peregrinibacteria bacterium
ATCACAATGTTCTTTTTCATAGAGATTCAAAAAAATCTTGATACATTTTTCCTACCTTTTCCCAGGAGAATTGCTCATCAATTCTTTTACGCGCCTCTCTACCCATTGATGTACGTTTTGCGGGATCGTCTATCAACCGAGCAACATGAGCACGCAGCGCTTCACGGTCTCCAGCAGGAAAGTGGAATCCAGATACACCGTTCTGTGTTAGGTACGTATTGCCACCGACCTCGGACACCACACATGCACACGCGGCACTCATTGCCTCCATAACAGCGTTACTGAGTCCTTCGCTATGACTTGGCATAACAAAGATGTCAGATGCGCTAAGGATCTCTCCAATGTCTGTGCGTAGACCCGTAAATACAACCTCTCTTTGGTATTGCTCTACCAAAGGATGTCCCTCTTTGTACCAACCAACAACCTGAATCTTCCATGATGGATACTCTTTTTTAAGAGGTACAACCGCTGCCAAGAAATCATCAACACCTTTAATAGATTCTAGTCTTCCAACGTATGTAATCGTATTTCCTTTCTTCTTTTCCTGGGTTCCATCAATAACTGTCGGGTCTATACCAGTAGGGATAATCTGCGTCTTTTTTGCAATACCCAGGCGGCGCAATAATCTTTCCGGCTGTGGATGAAATGTCACAACCCTCTGTGCCGAAAGCATAATAAGCCACCCCAGAGTATGCGCATATAGAAACGCACCAATGCGTGGAACCACTCCTCGTGGCCACCATGTCATTCCGACAAAAGCATCAGTAAGTAACACCACCTTATGTCCAGTAAGTCTTAGTGGAATAACGCAGAGCGATGTCCAAAATAAGATCTTATTTGCAACAATATGGTCTGGCTTCTCAGCGCGAATCAGACGCCTGATATATGATGTAAACCCAAAAGAAATACCATAGTTCCACGGATCTGGAATAAAAAAATCTTTACGATAGTGCACACTAAGCGTGCTACTCACTTCTTCCACTCGAGACGAAGAGCCCATACACACGGCAATAACTCTGTATCCTCTTCTCTGCCACAGGTCTGCAAGTTTCACAGAACTGACCATCCAGCGATGCTCCTCTTTCCAGTAGGGACTAATAAGAAGGATAGTCTTCATAATTATTTCTTGGTCTTATCAATGTCTTTTAAGGCAAGCTTTCGAGTCATTCGTGTCTGGCGTTGTTCCAGGTTTTCCAAACGAATAACGAGGTAAAATACAATAAAAAACAGCACACCAAGCGACGTCACCATAACCGCATTTTCTCTGTCTTTAATACCGGTAATAGCAGTAAGGTAGTCCAAAGAATTTGGATAGATTGCGATCACAGAAATAAAACCCCAGAACACAGACCAGAGGAGTGCCTCCCAAATAGTTTTCTTTTGCTTAAACACAAGGTTCCATGCATACGCAATAGCGACGAATGAAATAAGTGGTGTGATGATTTGATACGCAGTGAATTCCATAGTTATCGGAGGAAGGAACGAAGAAGAATTTTTAATGCAGTACGAACACCATTAGCAAAGGACTGGCCTTTCGCAAGAGTGTATTCACTATATAAAACTTTTGCAGGAATCTCTGCAGTACGCCATCGGTGCTGTGCGCTCTCTCGTACAATCTCTGTACAGAACTCATACCCACTCATGCGTAAATCCACCTGAGAAACGGCCTTAGGGCCAAAAACCTTAAAGCCACACTGGCTATCACTCACCCATTTTCCTGTAGCTGCAAACGTAATAATATTTCCAAGACCGTTAAACACCCGACGTATAAGAGGGATGTTATTCCGACGCCCAAATCGATTAGCAAATACCATATCTGCTTTCTTGTCAGTGATGGGCTTTAGTAAAGCTGGGATATCATCCGAGCTGTGTTGCTCGTCTGCATCAAGTGTCACTACCACCTCGGCACCAAGCATACGTGCTGCATCTATCCCCGTCATAGTGGCAGCTCCTGCACCGCAATTTTCTATATGCGTGAGGACTATAGCACCAGCCTTCTTCGCAATCTGTGCTGTATCGTCTGTAGAGCCATCATCAACAACAATAATCTTTTCAACATACTTAGCAACTTCAGAGACAACATTTCCTACACGTGTCCCCTCATTGTACGCCGGTATAACTGCAATAATCTTCATAACTATGGAATAAGAATAAAGCTGACTCCTGCTGATGGATTATAAATAACAACATTAAGTCCAGAGTCTGGATGGTTTAAGAAGTCAACAAATGATTGTACCTTCTTATGAAGCGATCCATTCGCATCCTTTTCAATCGTTGCAGTATTTGTATCAAATACAATACTACTAAAGCCTAGTGCCTTCAGGCGCTGTGCCATTTTTATGTTATTCCGGTCTTGGTACATGCAACTAAAGAAGTCTAGCTGATGATCACTAACGCCAATAATTTCTAAATTCCGCGGAATAAAATACGGCATAAATGTACCAACTCGATAGAGTAGTGGTCGGTCGGGGTTCCTTTCTGCTAGCTCCAATACCACATCTGTAATGTCATCATACAAAGGAATCGTTCTTTCACGAATAGACTCTGCGTTGATCTTGCCGAGTGGATACTCAAATAAGTTCTTCTGTGTGTCGTACTGCCAGTATCGCATCCCAAGACAAGAGATCAGTGCAATAACCACAAAGAATGTTGCAAGGAAGCGACTAGGCTTATCTGGAGACTTTGCAACAAGCACCTCAAGGCTGAGTACCAATCCAAGGAACATCCCAATGCCGTACCAAAGAATTCCATTACCAAGGAACGACCACTGAGTAATCAAGAATGCTGTCGCAATCCACAACCATCGAAACCATTTTCCTTCTTTTCTCCAGAAGAATGGGAGAAGGAGTAATAATGGAAACAAGAGTAATGCTGGCTGTGTTGTCACATAATACCCAGCGCTATCAAGGTTCATGACTGCACGGAATGGCAGTGTGATGTAATGCCCCCATCCATTGCGGTATCCCCAGTAGCGGTCTAACTCCTCTTTCGCACCCGATGGCTTACATGCTGGATGCTGAGGGTCTATCGCAAGCTCTGGAGGGAGCGAGTACTCTGCATCAGGGTTCGTACCAGCCATATCAAGTGTTGGCGTAATATGATTTGGTGCCCTTAGTTCCAACTGTGGAACAATATTTCCAAGCAAGATGTTATTATGCTCTACCCAGGGGAAGATGGTAGCTGCAAATGCACACACAAATACCAGTGTCATAACAGAGGTAGAGCGAACATTCTTTTTTGCTTTTAATGATGCATACCCAAGAGTGGCAGCGCCCAATAGAAGGAACGATGCAGCGACATAGATCTTTGGGATATCTGGAGAATACCCAACACGATCTAGTAATGCAGGGAGTCCCAAAGCGCCTCTTTGGATAAGAATTGCTATAGAAAAGAAAATTGCTGCAATACCAGCTGACCAATGAAGTGCCACACCAAAGAGCACTGCTCCAAGTGCAAACATCACCATAACAGCTGTTACCTTGAATGAGAATGCAAATGCAACAAAGAGCCCTGCTAGTGCGATCCACTTACGCTTTGTTTTGATGTCTTCTTCTTTAAATAGTGCGACAAACATCGCAAACATTCCCATCGCCCCCATCGTGAACACCGCATTGTCGATCTTCATATCTGCAAAAGAGAAGTGTCCAACGAGCGGCAACGAGTAGTAAAGCAATGCAGACAGAAGACCATGTCCTTTTCCAATAAAGGTTCGACCAAAAAGATACACCGCAAGAACGGCAAGAAGTCCCTGTGACCAGTTGATAATCAATGCAGATGTCGCGCCAAAGACTGCGTTGTATCCAAACAATAAGAACCCAAGAGATGTCATGTACTCCCACTGGAACGATGCCATAGAGAATACGAAAGTACCGTAACTCACAAGAAGTCGAGGACGGTTGAGGTAACTTCCAAGGTCATCCCATCCGATCGGGAAAGGCCTAACAACATTAATAAAGTTAAATGCTAAATATGTAAGAAGTATCCAGAATAATAGCGCCTGAACACTAAACCACTTTCCTTCGATCTCCCATGCTGCAGACCAAAATTGTTTCAGCCAGTACCGCGTATCGCGATGGCCAATCAGTGGTACAACAAGAAGAAGAGCCCATCCATACAGCACAGTGTAGATACCAAGAACAGCACCAAGCCACAAAAGAACGACCCAAACACATGCACCTATGCAAAGACTAACAACAGTTTCTAAGAGGAGTGTCTGTGGTCGAATCCTAAACAATCGACGTAGTGTAAATCGTCCAGCGATCAAAAACTGTGATAGCAAAAGAAGAACAACCAAAAGCGGTGGAAGTACTCTGGTAAAGAATGAGCCTTGAATACATCGCATTTTAATCTCCGATGCTTCTGCCACATTTCCAAAAACACCAACACGAGTCAGGCATCCACGCTCCTTAAGGTTATTGTAATTCCGTTGCAATGCTTCAAGAGCCTCTTCGCCTGCCCCTTGGTATACATCAGCGTGTGGCTCTACAAGCGTACGAATAGGAAGATTACTACTCTGTGTAAATGAAAGACATGTAAATAGCATCCACATAGAAGCAACGAACATCAGCAAAACCTTCCACGGCTTCATAGTCATATGCAGTCGAAACTTATTTGTTCGTACAAAGTTCCACAGCAACCCTCCTGCATAAATAAGAGCACACGCTACGGTGTACCACAGTATAAATGGAACGCGCGTGAGTGTATGTTGCAAAAATGGAAAGAACGAATTCACTCCTCTACATAGCGCCCCTCCTGTAGGGCAAATAGAGTTCAATGCATTCGATGCATCAATACCAACAAGGACTCCTGTGTGTACAGGAACGCCAAGATAGTACAAAAGGGTCCACGTCCCCCATGTAAGGAGGGTGATAAATAAGCCGATTGAGAGTAGTTGAACTGTTTTTCTTTCCATACGGTATGGAATGGTACCCCAGATTCATCGTTTTTACAGCCGTTTCCTTACCAAACTCGTGATATCATCCTTCCTGACTATGCCTCTCGATACTCCAAATATTCGGCAGCAATTCCCGATTCTAGCTAAAAATAACACTATCTACCTCGATAGTGCTGCAACCAGCCAAAAGCCAGAATCCGTGATAAAAGCAATGAATGCATACTATGAAACCATCAATGCTAATGTTCATAGAGGGATGCATGAACTTGCGGAAAAGGCCACTGTTGCCTTTGAAGACTGTCGAAAGACAGTCGCTGCATTTATCGGATGTAAGCCCCACGAAATTATATTTACAAAAGGAACAACCGAGTCTATAAACCTTGTTGCAAAAAGTTGGGGGAAAGCGAATCTAAAAAAAGAAGATGTTGTCGTCCTCACAATACTCGAACACCACAGCAACATTGTCCCCTGGCAGCAACTACAACAAGAGATTGGGTTTTCTATTACCTGGATTGATATTGATGAAGACGGAAACCTAAAACTCGAAGAGTTAGACACTGCCCTTGCAACTGGAAATGTAAAACTTGTTTCTGTCACTGGTCAGAGCAACGTCCTCGGAGTCTGTCCGCCATTAGAAG
>JABJGX010000014.1 GCA_018662075.1 Candidatus Peregrinibacteria bacterium
CTCCTCGCACTCGTCAGTTTTATAGACGACCGCCGAACCGTTCCACCAAAGCTTCGACTGTTGGTGCAAGCATTCGTTGCGTTCATCATATTTGCAACGGGCTCCCGCATTTACACCCTGACAAATCCTCTTCTTGCAGACGGGTTACTGAACCTCGACACTATCGATATACCGACCTCGCTTTTTGGCCCCCTCCCCTTGTGGAGTGGAGTGTTTACTATTTTCTGGCTAATGCTCTGCATGAATGCCCTTAACTGGTTCGACGGAATTCCTGGACAAGTCAGTACTCTCAGTACCATTGGTTTTATTGTTATTGGTATTCTTTCCATAAGCGACAGAGTCAACCAACCAGAACTCGCACTCATCGCATTTGTCCTAGCCGGCATTGGGCTCGCAGGCCTGCTCTTCGACTTCCCACCCAACCGCGTACTCATGGGCGACACTGGCGCCATGTTCTTTGGCCTTATGCTTGGCGTGCTCACCATCTACGCTGGTGGAAAAGTAGCAACAGCATTTTTGGTCCTAGGCGTTCCACTCATCGACGTTTTGTTTGTCGTCATCCGCAGGCTCTCTAAAGGTACAAGTCCGCTGAAAGGAAACGACACCAACGAACATCTGCATCATCGCCTACTAGCGATCGGATGGAGCGAGCGAAAAATAATCCTCCTCACCGCAACACTTGGAACACTGTTTGGGATAACTGCACTGTTTCTCAGTACAAACGGAAAAATAGCTGCAGCCGTTACGCTCTTCGCTGTCATGCTTGGTCTGAGCAGATATTCACGCACATAAAAAAAGACGCTACTACAAGCAGCGTCTCTGAGAGAAAATCTCTCGTGTTCCTAATCAGTCTAAGACTCCGGAGGTGCTGGTATCTTATCATTAACATCATAGATGAGATGCATTTTTTTCATGCACAAGATCACCCAGTAGGACATATCGATTTGATACCACAGAAAGCCAGCTCGTGCGTTGGTTGGATCATAGTGATGATTCCTATGCCATCCCTCTCCATACGTTATGAGAGCAATGATTAAAGAGTTTCCACTGTGATCTTTTCCCTTCGTATTGTACGTGCGGGATCCAAAAATGTGTGTACCGCTGTTTATCAGCCATGTTGTGTGCCAAACCAGCATCGTACGAAAAAAGAATCCGTAAATAAGGAATGACATTCCCATCTCATGTCCAGCATAGAAGCGGCCCGCCCAATAAAAGAGGAAGGCAGCAGCGATATGCCACACGATATAGGTCTTGCTGAGGAAAGTGATATAGCGATCCTTACATAGTTTGGGGGAATGGTGTCTGCACAGAAGTGTCCATTCATCTTTCGGAAGACGCCTTGTCATCCAAAACATGTGAGACCACCAAAACCCATCATCGGGTGTATGCGGATCCTTCCCCGGTTCATCGGAATGTAAATGATGATCCCGGTGAACCGTCACCCATCCAAGCGGCGCGCCCTCACCAGCTAAGTTCGCAACAGTGACCATAATGAAACGCATTATTGGCCCTGCCTTAAACGAGGCATGTGTGAGATACCGATGATAGACAACTGTGATCGACATGCAGAAAAGAGCATGTGTCACGACAAGTAGGACCATTCCTTCCAGTGAGAAATACCGATATGCAGCAAGTAGTGCAATACCGTGGATTAACGTAAAAATGAAAATTGTGACCAAACTAGTCTTTTTATATGAATTCAGCATTGAATTGCCTTTCGATAGGTGTTAAAGATCAGGAACCCCTGAATAATACTGTTATACACTATAACTACGCCACGAAAACATCACTATTTTACCCGTGATTAGCGATTATATTGCATCGGACGACTGATGATGTCGAACGGCAACACCTTCACCACAACAGTTCTACGACCACGTGGAAGCATATGCACTGTTACTTCTCCGTTAATGAAGTCGAGAGGAGAAATAGTTGAAGGGCGGAACTCGGCTTCTCCGTATGCAGGACGCAGGACCAAGTCTCTATCCAAACGAGGATTTGTAACGGTATTTCCATCGCTATCAAGCAGTGTGATTCGTATCTTCTCCCAACCACGACCAGTGAAGTATCCATCATGACTAATTTCCACTGATGATACGATTCCACGAGCACCCTCTACCACCGTCTGGTCAGATGCAATTTGGCGAACTACAACCACTGGATCTAGAGCAGATGCCACGAGCCCCGTTGCCTGATTTGAGGATGCAATAACCTGCCTGCTATCACGCTGGGCAATACGCTCTCGTACTCGCTGCTCTCTACGAGACTGAAGACGAGCGATTATTGTTTTCTGACTAAGTTCTTCCACCTGAGTAGGAACAGAAGCTCTTGCAACTCTTACTGCCTGCGTTCGACTAGTATCGATTCGACGTGGAGCAACAACATCCTGTGGATTAGTTGCCCTCTGACTTCGACGAGACTCCGTACGTGCAACCAAAGTTGATGGCTGCTCTAGTGGACTGAACTGACTCTGTACGTAAAGCATTGGGTGCACAGTGAATGCGTATCCATCAGACTGACTGGTAGGATAGTATGGGTGGAATGGTGCATTTTCTCTGTCTATCTGGAAGTGAAGGTGTGGACCAGTAGACTTTCCGGTATTTCCAGAAAGCGCGATGGTATTCCCCTTCTGCACCAAGTCACCTTTGTTCACATAAAAAGAACTCAAGTGAGCATATGTTGTATAGAGCATTGTTGTTTTCTTTGTAGGACTTTCTGGATCTGGAACTTCTGGATGCTCGATGACCACGTATTTTCCGTATCCTCGTGGCTGGTCTCCAACAGCGATAACTCGTCCATTCATAGCAGTGAGAACCGGTGTTCCAACTGGAACACGAATGTCGATACCATTATGCATACCAGAACCTTCTGTTGTCTTTTCATAGCTACTCATGTGGCCCATAGAAAAGAGTGAATCTCTTCCTGTTCCAGACTGATATGTCGGGAGATCACGATGACAGCTCTCTGGTGCCTGACGGTACGTATGCACTTTGTAGTCTCCTCCGAAGTCTGCCCAACATGAATAGTCAATCACATTCTCTACTGGAAGCACTGTTCCCATATATGCAATTTGTGTGTTATCTTCGCCGCCTAGAACAGAAGCAAAAAATGCATACATTCCATGCTGACCTACCATATTACCAGTCACAAACATAAACACAGAAAGTGTTGCGATCCAGAATGACGTCCTCTGCTTTAAATAAAAAATCGCATGGGGTTCTTTTTTCTTATGGATATGGTTATGCTTAAAGCCGACTTGTTTATGTGATAATGTATTTTTCATGTATATTTGTATTCATATATATTTTACCATCTTTTCGTACTTTTGACAATGGTTGATACAACAACAATATGGCTAGCAGATGCTGATTCAACCCATTTGTGCGGAAAATCGCTAGCTCACACCTTATATGGCAAATATTTGACCATAGGCCTCAACGGAGACCTAGGAGCGGGTAAAACCACATTTTTGCAGGGATTTTTGAAAGAACTTGGAGTTTCAGACGAGATCACGAGTCCAACCTATGCTCTTGAGCAGCGGTATAACTCCCCTATCGCAGATATCATTCATATTGACCTTTACCGTCTCAAAGAGAAACAGGCCAAAGAACTACTCACTCAAACAGACGATTTTGAAGGAATCAGATGTGTAGAATGGATAGAGAAAGCTGGTACAAATGACATGTGCGATATCGTAATTTCACTTGCCGATGGCAAAGATGGAGGCCGGGATATCAACATAGAATTCCGCGATATGAGCTACCCCACAAAAGAGCAGATTCTAGGATGGAGAGAAGACATGAGCCTACCACCCCATATCTGTAATCACTGTGATGCAGTGGCAAAATTTGCCACATCATTTGGGCAAAACCTCTTAAAGCACGGCGTCATTATCCGACCAGGAGCATTACATACAGCAGGCCTTATTCACGACCTTATGCGATTTGTAGACTTTAAAGATGGGTCTACGAAAGAAGACTCTAAGGAAGACCGGAGCATCTGGAACACGTGGAAATTGCAGTATCCAGGACTTCATCACGAGGATGCTTGCGCAGCATTCTTAGAAGAACACGGTCACAATGCATTTGCGACTATAGTCCGAACACACGGTCTTGGTTCTCATTCCGGCCCTCTAAACACCATTGAACAAAAGCTTCTCTTCTACTCTGATAAACGTGTCGCAGAGGACGTTGTCGTAACACTTCAGGAACGATTCGACGATTTTACCATTCGATATGGAAATGGGAATAAGTCTGAAGAGGGTGAAATCTGGCTTAAAGGCTCTTTAGAGCTAGAGAAAGAACTAACCGGTCTTTGTGACTTTTGATAGATCAAAAGTAACTTCGCTATTTCTCTTGTACTCCTGCTGTGCGTACCCTCAACCAAGTCAGCAGAGCTGCTTGGCATTCGGGCACTATAAAAGAATATAAATGGCTATTCTTTTCGCTCAGACAAACGCAACTAACAGACAGTCGTCCAGCCGCTGTAGTATGGACGAAGATCACACCGCTTCACTCTCAAGAGCTAAGCTCCGCAGAGACTTAGTCGAGGAACGCACAAAACCGCTCTCTTATTATTTCTTCGTTCATATCAGTGGCTAAGATTTTTGGTAACTTTTCATCTGAAAAGTTGCAAATATTGATTACTGCCCTAATGCCTCCTCTATAGCATTTCGAGCCTCAAGAGAAACAGATGTGAAACCATCCCCTATTTCCTCTTGCATAAGGATCTTATACCCCGCATCTCGTGCTTCAATAATCTTATGCATGACATTTGGAAAACTTCCTCGTCCAGAAATTCCGAGTCCATCAAATTTTTCAGACAAAAACCACGAAATACCCTGCACATCATTTCGTTGTGAAATAGATCTCCGAAGTTTTAATGTTTTACCTGCCACAGGCAGGAACACTACGCTTTCTTCTTATATTCTCCAAGGAATCAACTCCTCTGAAAGTATATGCTTCACCGTGTCAAAATCAATACTCATAAGAGGTGCAGCAAATACGATGAGGAATAGTGACAGCCCACAGAAGTAGAAACACATCTGATCAAGACCAGACCATCCTTTTCTATGCTGTGGATGAACAGTATCAAGGTAATGATGCAGATGAGCAACTATCTTCAAGAAATGATGCAAAATCTTAAGTTTTGGCACAAGGAGCGCTGCCATTCGGATAATCGTAATTTCTGCTCTCATCAATCCAGAGACACTTGCAACACCTCCAACGCTGTGATGCAAATACAGCGAGAATACGATACCAACCATCAGAAGCGTCACGTCTACCAAGCTTTCCCGAACAATTCCTTCAATAGTTTGCCTACGTGTCATCCCATGTTTTTCACGATACTTAAACCAGTCGAGTGCCATGTGTGCAACCACTAGTAGTCCGAATGCTCCGAGGTTAAAGAACCCTGCACTTAAGAATGCAAGAACAAGATACATTGCGTGAAAAGCAACGAGATCGTCGTGCTCGTGGGCAAAGTGTTTCAAAGATGTATTAAGAGTGTTCATATGTATTTGTATGTATATTATAGTATATTTTAAGTATTATGGCAATATTCAAATACAGTAGGAAGAATAATATCTGTGATACTATTTATGCATGCCTGACACTCCAGAAACACCCGACGTACACATCCATACAATTGAAGAGGCTAAAGCTGCTGATGAAGGCCTTGTGAAACAAGACATACAAAATGACCTCCGAAACCTCCAGAAGCAACTAGACGTTGCCTAATCATTTATCCAGTGAATTCGGTCGTCCCTCTTCCACCATGTCATTTGCCTCCTGGCATACTGACGCGTTTTTGCCGCGATCGATTCCTGTAGATCCGCAAGCGACTCCGGCTCCCCTGTTACCAGGTACTGCATAATCTCTTTATACCCATGACTCTTCATAGCGGGATCCTCTTTAGTGTATCCACTTTCAACTAGTGCCTTCACTTCTTCGACCCAGCCCTGCTCAAACATAGCTTTGCATCTGTTGTTAATTTTTACAACAGACTCTTCTCGGGGCTTCTGGATGCCAAGAATCAAGACATCATACTTTGTCTCTTCTGCAGTTTTCCACAATTCCTCCCGAGGAGTATCCCCTGCATTAATCTCGAATATTTCCACAGCTCGTACAAGTCTTGGCATATTATTTTGATGGATCTTTTCCGCGATACTACTGTTATATTCCGTAAGCCGTGCATGCAATGTCTTTCCCGCATCTGCTTCATATTCTGCTTCTAGCCTCTTGCGAACATCTGGGTCTGCAGGCGGTGCGAGGGTTAATCCATCGGTAATAGCACTGATGTATAACATAGAGCCTCCGACCAAAAGTGGAACTGTTCCTTTGCCTAAAATAGAATCTATCACGTTCTCTGCTTCTTTTTGATACCATCCGACTGTCGCTTCCTCGCGAGGGTCTAATACATCGATCATATGATGCACCACGCCCTGCATTTCTTCTGTGGTAATTTTTGCAGTTCCAATATTTAGCTTTTGGTACAACTGACGCGAGTCTGCATTGACCACCTCCGAAGAAGCACCGCACTCGGATTGAAGGAACTCGGCAAGGTCTATAGAAAATGCTGTTTTTCCGCTGGCCGTTGGGCCAAGGACTACTATGAGTGGTCGGTCACTCTGGGCGCAGTGATCTTTTATCAGCTTATGCCAAGGGTGCTTGTCAGACGTCATGGGGTAATTATGGCTTAATACAGACAAATACCCAAATGTAAAAAGCTGTTTACATGTCCATTGCAACACATTCCAGCGTTCTTGCACACTGCCGAAAATCATCAAAATTGGGTATGATATATAGGAAATCAAGTCCCCCACTACAAGCTATGCAATCAAATATTCAAAACACACTTATCCCGAGCGTTATTGAAAAGACGCAATTCGGAGAGCGAACATACGATATCTATAGTCGCCTTCTCGAAGAGCGAATCATTTTCTTGGGCCAGGGAATTGAAGATACAATTGCAAACTCTATTATTGCGCAGTTGCTCTTCCTTGAAAAAGAAGATGCTGAAAAAGACATTACACTCTACGTGAACTCACCTGGTGGACAAGTAAGCTCTACTCTTGCGATGTACGACACAATGCAACTCATCAAGCCAGATGTCTCGACTGTCTGTCTTGGAATGGCTGCTTCAGGTGGCGCACTCATCCTCCTTGGAGGTGCAAAGGGAAAGAGGTTTGCTCTTCCTCACTCAGAGATTATGATCCACCAACCACTCGGTGGCGCACAAGGTCAGGCAACAGACATCGCGATTCACGCAGACCACATTGTGCAGACAAAGAAGCTACTCAACGAAATGATCGCAGAGCACAGTGGTAAAGACTACGAGACTGTCTGTAACGACACAGAGCGAGATAACTTTATGAGCGCAAAGGCTGCACAAGAGTACGGTCTTATCGACAAAGTAATCGAGAAGAAGTAGACATCTTAAACAGATAAAAATAAAAATACCGTGGTCACCCACGGTATTTTTTTAAGAGCAATATGTAGAGAATACTATTTCTCGCAACTACCTCCTCCGCAACATGTGCAAAGCTTCACAACAAATACGTATACGATCAACCAGATGAACGCGTTGATTGCCATAGGCATAACGTCTGGAAGTGCAACACCACTAAGGACAGGCTTTAGGAGCATTCCAACTGGAATAGAACCAAGAGCAAGGCCAGTAACCCACGATGCAACATCGTAGTACATACCAACTGCGAATAGAGCACCACCAACGATCATCAATGCTGGAAGGACGTATGCCCAAACAGTACCAAGGATAGTCAAAGCACCAAGTCCATCTGAAACCATTCCAGAGAACATTTCAAGACTCATATAATGAGCAATTCCAACGAGGAGAAGAGAGAGAGTCCAAAACTCAAACGAAGCGCAGTTGCTGCACCTGCTTTAGGACTTTTTAGATCACAAGACATAGTAAAAAAGGGTAAGAATACAAACCTATTATAGAGAATTGTATGGTTTAATACAGGGCAATGTTTACTA
>JABJGX010000063.1 GCA_018662075.1 Candidatus Peregrinibacteria bacterium
ACTATCAATCTTGGTTTTGAAACGATGGGAAAGATGTCTCATTTCGGTACCCTTGACGAAGTTCTTAAGCTTAGTAAAGAATTTGGCATATACCCGACAGTAGACTCTGCCCACATGCACGCTCGGTCTAATGGTGAGTGGAACACAACAAAGGAATGGAACCAAATGTTCGACCTCTACGAAGAGTATCTGGGCACTGAATCGCTTCAGAAGATGCATATGCACTATTCTGGTATTGAATACACAGAAAAAGGAGAGCGTCGCCATTTGCCACTACTAGAGAGTGATGCCAGATGGGAGGACTTCTTAGCAGTACTCAAGAAGCGAAATATAGGCGGTACACTCGTGTGTGAGTCGCCTCTTATGGAAGAAGATACACTTCTTTTAAAGAATGCATTTAACAAGCTGAAATAGACTGGTAGAGTACGATCAACTTCTACCCCACTTCTATGAACCTAGCTATTAACGGATTTGGTCGCATTGGTCGACAAGCTCTTCGTATCATCCAGGAAAACAAACTTCCAATTAACGTCGTTTTGATTAACGATCTTACGGATGCAGAAACACTTGCACACCTTTTTGAATGGGATAGCACGTATGGTCACCACGCATGTGGAGATGCATGTTACAAAGATGGAATGCTTACAACAGAACATGGTCAAATACGCGTTACTGCATCGAAAGACCCAGCGACACTTCCTCACAAAGAGCTTGGTGTGGATGTTGTTCTTGAATGCACCGGTGTGTTTCGAACACGAGAAAGTGCTGCTGCTCACTTAAAGGCAGGTGCTAAGAAAGTTATTATCTCTGCTCCTTGTAAAGACGAGCCAGATGCAACATTTGTTATCGGTGTTAATGAAGATACCTATGACGCTGATAAGCATCATGTTGTCTCGAATGCCTCCTGTACAACGAACTGTATTGCACCTCTTGTGAAAGTGTTAAACGATAACTTTGGTATCAGGCATGGTTTCATGACGACTATTCACAGTTACACTAATGACCAACGTCTTTTGGATCTGCCACATAAAGACCTTCGAAGAGCGAGGGCGGCTGCGGAAAACATTATCCCGACAACGACAGGTGCTGCAAAGGCAGTGTCATTGGTTCTTCCAGAACTTGCCTGTAAGCTTGATGGTATTTCTATTCGTGTACCGACTCCTACAGGAAGCCTCACAGACCTTGTCTGTACTCTTGAAAAGGATGTTGATGAACGCGAAGTAAATGCAGCCCTTAAGGCAGCATCTGAAGGAGCGATGAAAGGAATTCTTGGGTTTGAAGAACGACCACTTGTTCTGAAAGATTTTGTTGGTGATAGTCGTAGCTCCATTGTTGATGCACAGAATACAAAGATTCATAAGCAAGATGGAGAAACAATGCTCAAAGTCCTCTCATGGTACGACAATGAATGGGGATATAGCAGTCGTCTTGTAGAACTTGCTCAGTTGATGGGTGTCTAGTCTGTAAATAGTGTGTGTTACTCAATATATTCATAAAAGAGCCCTGTAGCCCAGAGCTCTTTTACTGACTTCTTACTTAATCCTCTTATTTTTCTTCTGATTTCTCTTCATCAGCTTTTTCCTCTTTAGCTTCCTCTTTGTCATCAACTACTTCTCCGTCAACGACGTCTTCTCCGGCATCATCTGCTGCTGAGTTTGTGTCGTCAGGCTTTTCCTGAGCGCTCTCGTAGATGATCTTTCCGATTTCCTGAGCCTCTTCGCCAAGAGCTTCAGTTGCAGTTTTTAGTTCCTCAGCAGTTGCATCCTCTTTGGCAATAAGTGCTTTGAGCTCAGCCATTTTTAGGTTGATAGACTTCTTGAGGTCATCTCCTATCTTGCTGTCGTGCTCCTTCATTTGCTTTTCGAGGTTAAATACGAGCCCATCTGCTCCATTTCGTGCATCGACAAGATCTTTTTTCTTTGCATCTTCATCAGCATGCATTTCTGCATCTTTCTGCATCTGGTCGATCTCTTCGTCGGTAAGACCAGTAGAACCCTGAATAGTAATGTGCTGTTCTTTACCTGTTCCCTTGTCTGAAGCTTTGACGTTTAAGATACCGTTAGTATCAATGTCGAATGTTACTTCTATCTGAGGAACTCCGCGAGGGGCTGGAGCGATTCCGTCTAGGATGAACCGTCCAAGGGATTTATTATCTGCAGCCATTTGACGCTCTCCTTGGATAACGTGGATCTCTACAGATGGTTGATTGTCTGCAGCGGTAGAGAACACCTGGCTTTTAGACGTTGGAATTTTTGTATTACGTTCGATAAGCTTTGTGTCAACGCCACCCATAGTCTCAATTCCAAGGCTAAGAGGTGAAACGTCTACAAGAACAATGTCTCTGTCGATATCTCCTCCCATTACACCAGCTTGGATAGCCGCACCGATTGCCACTACTTCATCTGGGTTTACTCCTTTGTGTGGCTCTTTACCAAATAAGTCTTTTACAAGACTTGTTACCGCAGGCATTCGTGTCATTCCTCCTACAAGTACTACTTCAGAAATATCAGACTTAGAAATACCTGCGTCTTTCAGTGCATCTTCACATGGCTTCTTTGTTCGGGTGATAAGGTCGCCTACCAATGCTTCAAGCTTTGATCGGCTCATCTTTAGTGTTAAGTGCTTCGGGCCTGTAGCGTCTGCCGTAATGAACGGAAGGTTAATCTCTGTTTCGTTCTGTGAGCTCAGTTCGATCTTTGCTTTTTCAGCAGCTTCCTTCAAGCGCTGTAATGCAATGTTGTCATTGCTGAGGTCTACACCAGATTCTTTTTTGAACTCTTCAAGGATCCACTTGATAATTTCAGAGTCGAAGTCGTCTCCTCCCAGTTGAGTGTCTCCATTTGTTGAAAGTACTTCGAATACACCATCTGCAAGTTCGAGAATAGAAACGTCGAATGTTCCTCCTCCAAGGTCGTACACAACAATCTTTTGCTCGTGTCCTTTATCCAGACCATATGCAAGCGCTGCTGCTGTTGGCTCGTTAATAATTCGCTCTACTTCAAGGCCGGCAATTTTTCCTGCTTCCTTTGTTGCCTGACGCTGAGAGTCATCGAAGTATGCAGGAACGGTAATGACTGCTTTCGTTACAGGTGAACCAAGGTATGCTTCTGCATCAGCCTTTAGTTTCTGAAGTACTTTTGCAGAAATTTCCTGTGGGAGCATTTCCTTGTCACCTGCGGTGATCATAGCTCTGCCCTCTTTACCACTTGTTACTTTGTATGGCATTTGTTTTGCTTCACTTTCGATCTCTTTAAACCTTCTTCCGACGAATCTCTTTGCAGAGAAGATTGTATTTTCTGGATTGGTTACTGCTTGTCTTTTTGCAGCGACACCTGCGAGTACTTCGCCGTCTTTGAACCCTACAACAGATGGTGTTGTTCTGTTTCCTTCAGCATTTGGGATTATAACCGGCTCTCCGCCTTCAATAACAGCCATGCAGGAGTTAGTCGTTCCTAGGTCGATTCCAATAATCTTGCTCATAGTAATAGATTGAAAAAAATACAAGAATTAGCACTCGGGATTATAGAGTGCTAGTTATCTACTGGTCAAGCTTTTACCAAGAAACTTAGCAAATAGTAGCGTATTTAGGCTATAATCCGGC
>JABJGX010000064.1 GCA_018662075.1 Candidatus Peregrinibacteria bacterium
ACTTTTTTGCCTCTAAGTGCTTGAACAAGCTCAAATTGCTCTGTAGGATCTCTCGGCTTGTATCCCCGATATGCTTTGTGGCTAAAGATGTAATTGAACTCATAGGCGTAGTCGAAGAATCATTTCCAAATACTACGTTTAGTGTCAAAATCTTAAGTCCACAAGCAAAGGATCACCAGATCCTCTGTACACTAGCAGGTCGCATGCGCGTTCATCGCGTACGCATCCTACCAGGTGACCGGGTGAAGATAGAGATGACCCCATATGATCTCGAGAAGGGTCGAATCTGCTACCGCTACAGGTCTGATCAAAAGATCGATCTAGAAACTGGAGAAGCCATAAGGCCTGCTCCAAGTAGCGAAGGACAAGTGTAAATTATAATTTCTACTACTCTTATCCCGTGAAAGTTCGCGCATCCGTAAAACCAATCGGCAAAGATGACCGCCTCGTAATCCGTAGGGCTGGTGTATCTATTAAGAGAGGAAAGATTTCCGGTGGAAAGAAAGTTCGTCGTATTGTATCTCCTATCCCACGCAACAAACAGCGTCAGGGGTAACATTTCCTATTACTATTATGCCAAGAATTGCAGGTGTCGTCATACCGGGTAACAAACGAACAGAGATCTCTCTGACGTATATTAAAGGTATTGGTCGTTCACTATCTCAGGCAATCTTGAAAGAGCTAAAGATCGACGGAAACAAGAAGGCAGATGACCTCACAGAAGATGAGGAAGGAAAACTCCGAACTCGTATTGAAAAAGAGACAGTAGAGGGTGACCTCACTCGACTTGTATCAATGAATATTAAGCGTCTCCAGGATATTGGAACATGGCGTGGCTACCGTCACCGTCGTAATCTTCCAGTTCGTGGACAAACTTCCCGTCGTAACGCGCGTACAAAGCGTGGTAAGAAGAAGACAGGAGGATCTGGACGAACATCACTATCCAAGACCTAACCCTAACCCTAACCCTAACCCTACCCCCTAAGTTATGGCTACCGCCAAAGCAAAGACTACAAAGGCAAAGAAAAAGAAAATCAAGCGAACCGTTGCGAAAGCGCGTTGTTGTATCCATGCAGGAGAGAACAACACTATCGTAAGCTTTACAGACTTTAACGGTGACAAGCTTGGTGGAAGTAGTGCAGGAGCATGTGGTTTCAAGGGAACGCGAAAATCTACACCATATGCAGCGAAGATCGCTGCAGAGAAAGCAGCTGAAAATGTTACTGGATTTGGTATTGAGTCCGTACAGGTAGAGGTAAAAGGCCTCGGACCCGGACGTGAGCAAGCAATCCGTGGTATTCAGGGTGCTGGACTTAATCTCGACGCTATCGTAGACCTTACACCTATTCCTCATGGAGGATGTCGTAAGCCTGGACGACGCCGCGTGTAATCAATAATAATTACTATTAACAATGAATTATGAAATATACTGGACCTAAAGCAAAGCGCTGTCGACGACAAGGAGTTAATATCTATGGCTCTGATAAGTATGACAAAATCTTACAACGAAAGCCGTACGGCCCTGGAAAGGGACCGCGTACACGTAGTAAGCGTCCAACAGAGTATGGTCGTCAGCTCCTCGAAAAGCAGAAGGCTCGCGATATGTTCGGTTTGTCAGAGCGTCAGTTCGTTCGTCTATACAAGGCGGCTGTTGCGTCACAGGACCAGACAGGTGATACATTGATGAAGCTCCTAGAGCGACGCCTTGATAATGCTCTATACCGTTCTGGGTTTGCCCTCACGCGTTTGCAGTCACGTCAGTTCTCTGCACATGGTGTATTCACGATTAACGGAGTGCGCGTCACCTCTCCTTCATACCGTTTGAAGATTGGAGATGTCATTGAAGTTCGCAGTAAAAGTAAATCTTCACCAGTCTTTACTCCCATCCTTGAAGCGCATGAGAAATACATGCCACCTTCATGGCTAAAGGTAGACCCATCAAACCTTAAAGTTGAGGTTGTTGCTCTTCCAGCAGTCGAGGATGCCGAGCAAGCTATCGATGTACGTCAAGTCATCGAATACTACTCACGTAGGTAACCTTCCCCCAAACCTTATGCACATCATTCAGGAAGAAATAGGTCTCCCAATCTTCTCCTCTCAAACAGGCAGCACTGGGGACGACTCTCATAAAGTTTTCACCATCGGGCCCCTTCCTCCAGGATACGGAATGACACTTGGAAATGCGATGCGTCGCACACTCCTTTCAAGTCTTCCAGGAGCAGCAGTAACGTCTATGCGCATTGCAGGTGCACAGCACGAGTACACTGCAATCAAAGGCGTTCGTGAATCTGGCGTTGATATCGCTCTTAATCTTAAGGGGCTTCGTCTACGTAAGTTCAGCAAAGAATCTGAAGTGATCACACTTCAAGGTAAAGGACCTGGAATACTCACTGCAAAGGACCTTCAGGTATCATCAGATATCGAGATTCTAGACCCATCTCACGAAATCCTTACCCTTGAAAAGGGTGGAGAGATCGAAATCTCTATCACGGTAGAGAAGGGAGTTGGATACAGTCCAGCCGCAGAGCGTAATAAGAAGAGTAACGAACCAGGACTTGTCCATATCGATGCAATCTACAGCCCAGTCGTTAAAGTACGATTTGACGTAGAGTCAGCTCGTGTTGGTCAGCGTACTGACCTTGAGAAGTTAAACCTCGACGTTCAGACAAATGGATCTCTCAACGCTGAAGAAGCAGTACAGTTCGCAGCTCAGCTCCTTAAGAGCTACTTCGAGTACTTCGGTTCTTCAGAAAAGGTTATCGAGAACGACTTTATCGCAGATTTCTCTCGTACAGGTGGTCACATCGCTGAAGAAAGCGATTCAGCACCAATAAAAGAGAGTTACACACCTATCGAAATCTTGAACTTCTCACCACGAACACTCAATGCATTGATTAATGCAGGCGTTGGTTCTATCGAGCAGCTGACAAAATGTACAGAACCAGCACTCGCAAACTTCCGTGGATTCGGAGCGAAGGCTCTAGACGAGGTTAAAGATACGCTCGCAGAGCGCAGTTTGAAGCTTGCGGCAGAAGAGTCAGACAAATAATTGCTTTCCTTTTATTCAACAGTAATATTGCCCACTCATGAGACATCGAAGATCCAAAACTCGGCTCAAGCAAAAACCTGGTCACGCCAGGATGCTCAAGCGTAACTTGATTACATCGTTGCTTCTCTATGAGAACATGCGCACGACAAAAAAGCGCGCAGCAGTGATTACGCCTGAAATCGATAAGATTATTACATTTGCAAAGACGCATACTCCACACGTTGCGATCCGTCACATCAATACAATCGTGACAGATAAGAACGCGAGCAAGAAGATTATGGAAGTATACATCAGTAGATTTGCAAAGAAGTCATCAGGACTTACACGGACAAAGGCTGTCGGAAGCCGTGACGGTGATGGTGCAGAGCTCGTAGATATCAGTTTTGTAGATAACACCCAAAAGACTTTATAATGAAAACTTCTCACCCAAAACCAGAGGCTCCCAAGTGGGTTATTGTAGACGCTAAGGGCAAGAACCTTGGTCGTATGGCAACAACAATCGCAACCTCACTTCGTGGAAAGAATAAGCCAACATTTAGTCCACACCACTTGTGTGGAGATCACGTTGTTGTGATCAATGCTAAAGAGCTCGACTTCCACCCTACAAAGCACCGCCGAAGGGTATACGTAAAGCACACAGGATACATGGGACACCTAAAGTCATGGTCATTGCAGCAAATGCTTGATCAGCGACCAACAAAGCTTGTTGAAAGAGCTGTAAAGGGAATGCTTCCACATAACCGCCTTTCACGTCAAATGTTGAAAAGACTTCATATTTTCCCTGGTGCAGAGCATCCACATACAGCTCAGCAGCCAGTTCCTCTCGCTACCCTCTAATTATGTCAGCAGCAAATTCAGCACAGTACTTTTATAGCGCAGGTAAGCGTAAGACGTCTATCGCGCGTGTAAAACTTTTCGATGATGGAAAAGGAGAGCTCACTGTTAATGGTAAGAAAGCGAGCGATTACTTTCCAACACAATTGCACATTGAAAATGCACTTGCTCCATTAAAACTTGCAGACATGGGAAAGCGTTTCAATATTGAAGTAAGCATTAAGGGAGGAGGAAAGTCATCACAGAGCGATGCACTTCGCCACGGGATCTCTCGTGCTCTTCTTCTCATCGACCCTGATTTGCGTCCAACACTAAAGCGCGAAGGATTCCTTCGTCGTGATGCTCGTATCAAAGAGCGTAAGAAGCCGGGGCTCAAGGGAGCTCGAAGAGCACCTCAGTTCTCGAAACGATAGTAGAACGTATACGTACTCTTCGTACTCTTTGCACTCCTTGTACTCTTTTTTACGCTGCAAATTCAGCTACATCAATCTCCATTTTCATATAGAACAAACTCGTTCCGTCTTCAGTATCGAGAATAAACTTCGCATCTATATTGCTGAGTTGCATAATGGTCTGACACATACGAAGAAGCATCTTTGGTGGAATACCAATACCATGTGACATACATGTAGCACAAAGTCCTGCAGAGTCTTTTGAACGAATATATTCGTCACCCTGTTCAGAGATAACCATGCGGAACTCCTGTTGCACAGTAAGAATGTAATTTTCGATGTATGGCTCCAAGCTTTCTACAGGCATTCCTTTAAGCTCTGGAAGAACTTCGAGGATGTCGAGGTCTGAATGGATAGCATGTGCAATGCAAGCGTCGATAGACATAATGTTTGTGTGTATGTTTTTTTAAAGTTTTCATATTAGTATAGCAAAAAAATGATTGTGAAGGAAGGGGTAGGCAGCTAGTATCTCTCTCCAGTACCAAATTTTCCCATAAATCTATGAATATAACGTCATCAGTACTAGCAGTTGCCATTCTTGCAACGACACTACTGACACCACAAATGACAGAAGCATCTGCAACAACTCGTTTGAATGGTTCACCAACTATAGACCGGTCTCGTCCAGTTCATCGCTCTGTAGAGCGGGCAACTCGAAGCTACCGTGCAGAAATGGCTACTCTTCGCCGTGCATTTGCACGTCGAATGCGTTCAATCGAAGAGATAAAAGACAGTATTGCTCCAGAACAGGTTCGTTCTGAGACTCCTATATTCACAGTAGATGAGCAAGGTCATACGCCATACTACAGAGCTCTCACACGTCGCCATGTCCGTCACTTGTACTGGGTAAACGAGTTCCGCCAGACGCGAGAGGTAGAACAAGGAGAAGGAGCACTTATGAAGCCAGAAATGTAATATACCGTACGGAGTCTGCTTAGGCGGACTCCGTATGGCTGAAAGTCTGTAATGGACATTGGATAATAGGATGTAAGGTATTTCTGCTTGATTCTGTTTTTAAGTTCTTTAAAGTGCCGGCACTCATGACAGACAGTATGCTTTGGATCAGCGGCAAGACAGTACTTTCAACAGAGAAAAGAGTACTGACAAATGAAATCCTGCGTTCGCAAGGAATTTGTGTTATCGAAGTGCAACCAGAGGATATGCAGAAGCTATTTCAGCAGTCTCGACCACGGTTCCAGGGTGTAAAAGAACAGACTTCTTCCCTTCATACAAACGAAAAGAGAACATCGAAATCTTAGAGCACTTCACGAACAGAGATCCTCTGTTACACTCTTGCTCTATGGAAACTTCAACAATGTACATTTGGTCGTGGTTAAACATTCTTTCGAAAAAAAGATATGATGCATTGATAGCACAGTATCAATCGCTGGATGCGGCGCTTGGTCATATAGACGAGACAATGCTCAAAGAACTCGGGTGTAAGGAAGAGGGTATTTTTAGAGTGCTCAATAGACTCGAGGAGTTCGACCCAGAAGCCTACAGTGCAGAACTAAAGAAGCGAGGACTTCAGATGATATCTATAGAAGACCCAGAGTATCCAACAGCACTAACTCAGGTACCAGATAGGCCTGTGTTTCTTTATTACAAGGGCTGCTTAGATATATTAAGCCAGCCGTGTATAGGGTGCGTTGGTCGCAGAGAGATGTCTCAGTACGGAAAGAGGGCAGCGGAATTGTTCATTCCAACCCTAGTACAGTCTGGAATGGTGACAGTCAGTGGACTGGCACTTGGTATCGATGCGGTGGTTGCGAAGGAAACATTGCACGCAGGAGGGAAGACGGTCGCAGTGGTGGGAGGAGGCCTTGCGCAGATCTACCCAGCGACAAATAAAGAGCTCGCCAATAAGATTGTCGAAGCTGGAGGACTTATCCTCTGCGAGTTTCCACTAGACCAAGCACCAGAGAGGCATACATTCCCAGCACGGAATAGAATCATTGCGGGCTTAAGCCTTGGAACATTGGTCCTAGAGGCCGGCAAGGGAAGTGGGGCACTGATTACGGCAGACCTTGCACTCGAATACAACAGGGATGTTTTCGCCGTTCCAGGGCAGGTATTTGACGTGGGGTACGCTGGGTGTAACCAATACATAGCAGAGGGCAGAGCGAAGCTGACACAGGCTCCAGAGGACGTATTGCAAGATATAGGCATTGTTGCTCAGTCATCAGAGTCGACGGGGTCATTTACATCGGACGATCCAGAAGAGCAGAAGATCTACGATGTTCTGACTAGTATGCCACAATCTGTATCAGACCTTGTCGACAGGGCAGGGATAGACGCTGCAATTTTGAATGCAAAACTCACCATGCTCGAACTCTCCGGTGGAGCAAAGAATGTTGGAAACGGAATGTGGGTACGCTAAGATAGTGATATGCCTGAATCATTCACAACACTATTACAAAAAAGTTGGACCTACTTTGCAGGTCACATAAAGCCAATCCTTATTGCAGCGGTTGTCTTTGGAATTATATTGCATTTTGCACAAGCATCCTTAGCCCATAAGACGATGGGGTCTATGGAAGATCGTCTTGGGTCTTTAGATACTGTTAAAATGGAAGAGCTATCTGAAAGAATAGAAAATGGAGACGAACAAGCCTTCCAGGAAATGATGATGGAGCTTGGTGTTCTTGGCGAAAGTGGTGAGATCTATGAAGAAAAAATGCAAGGTATGGCAGTAGAGTTCATGACGAAACTCCTTCCTTCCATTGGCGTATTTACTATTGTCATGATGGTGCTTTCGCTCATTTCATTTACATACTTTAGTATTTTGGCAGTAGACGATACACAAAGTGCACTACATATATTCCGCAGAACACCAGGACTCATCTTGCCGATCATTGGTATTTCACTGTGGTCATTCTTGCGTTCATTCTCATGGATTCCATTTATAGGATTTATTCCCGGTATTATCATTGGGCCACGTTTGATATTCGCAGGAGTTATTTTGATCAAAGAACAAAAAGGGGTTTTTGATAGCGTAAAACTTAGTTACGACCGAAGCAGTGGATACTGGGGAAAGATTGTTGGAAACATGATCCTCATGATGCTCTGTCTATGCGTTGCAGGACTTCTTCTTATGATTGCCGTTGGCATCGTAGGGATGGTCGTTCCACTGTTTATAGGGATCATTACAGGAGCTCTGTCGTACTTGTACACAGCCTTCGCAGCTATCTTTACGACACAGCTGGCACTGACAGTCATGGCGTATCCTATGCGGCCACAGAAGGTTCTCTAATCACAGAAGCCACATAAAAAACACCCAATCTTGCGAGAGGGTGTTTTTTTAATAGTCTAATATTTATTCTACTGACTCGAGAAGAGCATCTGCTGCGTCTGTAACATTTGTATCAAGCTCTAGTGTTATATCTTCTTCAGGCGTTGCAACTGCTGCATCTTTTATTTCTACGTCGTCTTGGAATCCTTCTGGATTTGGCATAAGTGAGAGGGGAAAGTAAGTAGTGCAAAGAGATTACATCTTCTTTGAAAGTGCGTCGAGTGCTTTGAGTCCTTCGACTGGGACCATCCAAATAGTTGTATTACTTTGGTCAGAGCTGAGGTCATTAATACTTTGAAGAGTGCGTAGGTGAAGAGCTCCTGGCTCCTTTCCAAGCGTTGCTGCTGCCTTTGCCATATTATCTGCTGCATCAACTTCTCCTTCAGAGTTAATAATAACCGCCTGCTTTTCACGCTGGGCTTCTGCGACTTTGGCAATCGTTCGCTTCAGTGATTCTGGAAGAACAATGTCTTTCAGTTCCACGCTTTGGACATCAATACCCCAAGGATCGGATGCATTATCTACTGTTGTCTTAATCTTCTCGCTAACCTCTGCCTTATTGGCAAGAAGCTCGTCGAGTGTCACTTCGCCAACTGCGTTTCGCATTGTTGTTTGAGCAAGCTGGGAAACAGCGTAAAAGAAGTCTTCTACTTCGAGGACTGCCTTGTCAGCGTGTACGACTTTGTAGTAAATAACAGCATTGATACGAATGGGAATGTTATCTTTGGTGATCGCTTCTTGGTCTGGAACATCGACAGCCTTTACACGGATATCTACTTTTATCATTTTTTGGAATACTGGAATGATAATCTTCCATCCAGGTTCATACGTGCGACTGTACTTACCCATTGTAAGAAGAATACCGCGTTCGTATTGGTTTATTTGGCGGATCATCGCAAAAATGATGAATACAAGTGGCCAACTAAAGAAGAGAATTTCTAACATAAGCATTAGGGGGAAATTACAGGGTTTATTTTGAAGCAATCTCTACGATCTGTCCAAAACTGTCTGGCTTTAATGACGCTCCTCCAATGAGCCCTCCATCGATATCTGGCTGAGCAAGAAGTTCCTCGGCATTATCTGGTTTCATAGAGCCACCGTATAAGATTCGCGTATCGTCCCTGCGGTCTTCTGGAAGTAGAGATCTGATATATGCATGCATCTCTTGTGCTTGTTCTGGGGTTGCTGTTTTTCCTGTTCCAATAGCCCAGACAGGTTCGTAGGCAATGGTAAGGGTAGATTCTAGTGGAATGCCACTAAGCTGAGCTTTGACGATATCTTTTTCTTTACCTGCGTCACGTTCCTGTTCTGTTTCTCCGACGCAGAGAATAGGATGCAGCTTACTTTCAAGGGCAGAGGTAACTTGCACGGCAACGTCTGCATTGGTTTCACCGTGGTCTTTACGCCTCTCGCTATGTCCGCAGAGAACATAGTGACATCCAGACGCGGCAATCTGTTCCATACAAATGTCTCCTGTATGTGCCCCTTTCTCTTCACTGCATCCGTATTGTGCACCAGTAACAATTTGCGCGTCTACGCATGCAGAGATGTCTAGAAATGTCGGAAACACAACAACATCGACATTAGCGTGTGTCTGATACGGGCAGGACTTGTCCCGCAGAGCTTCCAAGGGAAGCGGCGTGGGATTCATTTTCCAGTTAGCGGCGATAAGGTTAGTTTTGCTCATTGGCATGGACTATATCATAGATGGAGTTTCCTGAAATGGAGAAAACCGCTACTATCTGCCCATGCACATTGCACTTGCTTCAGACCACGCAGGCTATCCACTCAAAGAAGTTATCAAAGCCTATTTAAATGAAAAAGGAATAGACATCACTGATGTTGGTACATTTTCAGATGAATCTGTGGATTACCCAGCAATAATGCGCAAAGGATGCGCTGTTGTCCTTGAGCAGGACTCTATAGGTATTATCTTTGGTGGCAGTGGGAATGGCGAAGCAATGGCAGCGAATAAAGTACGAGGCATTAGGGCTGCACTCTGTTACAACGAAGAGACGACGCGCCTTGCACGTGCGCATAACAATGCCAATGTCATGAGCCTCGGAGCCAGGCTGACAGATGAAGACACTGCAAAGAAGCTTGTGGACATATTCCTCGAGACCGATTTTGATGGTGATCGTCACCAAAGACGTATCGATGACCTTGAAACTTCACTATGAGCAAAAACCCTATCATCATAGCGCCTTCTATCCTTGCTGCTGACTTATCTCGATTACAAGAGGAGGTAGAAAGCGTAGAGCAATACGCAGATTGGCTACAGGTGGATGTGATGGATGGTCACTTTGTGCCAAACCTGACATTCGGAGCACCTGTCGTAAAGTGGATTAAGACTAACCTGCCACTGGATATTCACCTCATGGTGAGCAATC
>JABJGX010000067.1 GCA_018662075.1 Candidatus Peregrinibacteria bacterium
AAAGTGTGACACCATTGTTGCTCGACGGTGTATTCGAAGAAATAACTTCTGGCATGGTGCTGTGTCCGGTGCCACTTCATTGGATGCGACATATGGAGAGGGGCTTTAATCAGTCGGCATGTATTGCAGAGTGTCTTTCGAATCATACTCAGTTACCAGTGAGGCATCTTCTTCGTCGAAAGCGTGACACAGGACACCAAGCATGGAGGCCACGCGAGGCAAGACTTCATGCAATGCATGATGCATTTTCTTTGCGCCGCACACAAAAAATTCCGAAACATGTTGTGTTGATCGATGACATTGTCACTACTGGAGCAACGCTGCATGAGTGCGCAAAAGTTTTGCAAAAAGCAGGCGTACACCGTATTGACGCATGGGTAATAGCGCGAGGATAAATGCGCAGAAAGATCTACATTTGTGCGTTCCAATATTTTTGTGAATGCATGCAACCCGAAGTAGTGTGGAAAACTTTTAAGTTTTCCACTGGCACTGTACTATCGGACTCCGTCTCATTTTTTATTTTGAATTTTTCTTATGGCAGTCCTTGTTTCAACCCTTGCATTCGTTTTACTTCTTACGCTACTTATCCTCATTCACGAGTGGGGTCACTTTGCCGCAGCGAGAAAATTTGGTGTCGTTGTCGAAGAGTTTGGTTTTGGATTACCGCCAAAAATAAAATCTGTTTTTAAACAAGGTGGTACCGAATTTACATTGAACTGGATTCCTTTTGGTGGCTTCGTACGGCTAAAAGGAGAGAATGCAATGTTAGAGAAAGAACGCAGGGCAAAAGGAAGTTTTAGTGCAGCGCCTATACACGCACGCGTCATTATTTTACTTGCAGGTGTCTTTATGAATCTTATCTTGGCACTAACAATTCTCACGATTGGTTTTTCTGCAGCAGGTTGGATTCCAACATACTTGTCGTACGATGAAATGCGCGCAGCAGGAGAGGCAGGAGAAATTAATGTAGAGTTTAGCGTTTTGATCGACAGTGTTGTCGGCGGAAGTAACGCAGCGATTAGTGGTGTTCCTGGAAAAAGTATTGTGCGCACTATCAATGGTGAGGACATTACGTTCCCAGAAGATATTTATACTATTCAAGAAGGAAAATCCCGCGTGAGGTATGTTGTCTCTCGTATCGAAGCTGGAAAAGTATTAGAGGAAACAGAGCGGTACAGTGTTGCTTTATCAGATGGTAAGGCTGGTATTGTCATCATTCCGTATCCACTAGAGCTCTCTTCTCCAGATAGAAACATTGGAACGTCTTTCATGCTTGCATTGCGCGAGGTAAAAGTAATGACAAGCCAAACTGTTATCGGAATCGGAAAGTTGTTCGGCTCTCTTGCAAGCACGGGAAAAGTTCCTGAGGGAATTTCTGGAATTATCGGAATTGCACAGCTGACACACGGTGCAGTACAGGAGGGGATTACGCATTACTTGCGTCTTGTTGCCCTGCTTAGTCTTAGCTTGGCAGTGCTCAATGTTCTACCGTTCCCAGCGCTTGATGGAGGTCGATTGATCTTTGTTCTTGTAGAGTGGATCACTCGTCGTCCAGTAAATAGAACTCTTGAAGTTACAACGAATGCTGTTGGGTTTATTGTCTTGATATTACTTATTCTACTTATTACCTTTAACGACATTGTCCGCCTCTTCTAGTACCCCTATTACATCTCGGCAAGAGGAGGATTTACAGTTGTGGATTGATACTCTAAAAAAGTTGGAGTCTAGCTTACAGCGTAGTGAGTTCATTACGTGGTTCAGGGATACTGCAGTGCTCGGCAGAGATGAGGGGAAGATCATAATTGGATTGCCACTTCCGATGGTTATGAACTGGCACTTAGAACGGTATCAGGTACCGACTCTAGAAGCGGTAAAAGAGCTTGATAGCTCTATTAAGCAGGTGGTCTATAAAGTGGATGGAAGCTTGAAGGATAATAAAGACCGCACAGTCGACCTTTTGGCACATTTCCCAGAAGCAAAAAAAAGAAAGGTTCCAGGAAAACAGGAGGTGCGGATGGCTGAAGGTATTGTCAGCAAGATTTTAAACCCTCGGTACATGCTCGAGAACTTTATTGTAGGATCCAATAACAGATTAGCGCAGGCGGCATGTAGTGCTGTTGCGGTGACTCCTGGTGGAAAGTACAACCCATTGTTTTTGTATGGTGGTGTTGGACTTGGAAAGACTCACCTATTGCAGGGGACAGGAAATGCGATTCTCCAAAAGAATCCTCGCGCAACTGTTGTGTATACAACGTCTGAAGACTTCACAAACCAAGTAGTAGAAGCGATCCGAATGCAAAAGATGGACCAGCTTCGAAAGCGCTACCGCCAGGTTGATGTGCTGATCATCGATGACATTCAGTTCCTTGCAAATAAAGAACGTACCCAAGAAGAGTTCTTCCATACGTTTAATGCGCTCTACGAAGCGGGAAAGCAGGTCATCATTTCTTCAGACCGACCACCAGATGAACTTCAGCTTGAAGACAGGTTAGTCTCTCGTTTCGAACGTGGAATGATTGCAGATGTATCAGTTCCTGATTACGAAACTCGTTTGGCAATTTTGCAGGAGAAGTCAAAAGAGTACGAACTCTTCATCGACATGCAGGTGTTGCAGTTTATTGCAGAGCACACCACAAAGAATGTCCGTGAGCTCGAAGGAATTTTGATGCAAGCAGTCGCCCAGTACGAACTTGAACAGCGAATGCCAACTATTAAAAGCATCGCAGAAATTATGAGTAAGCTAAACAAGGATCCTCATGTTGTTGAAGAGGATGTTGGATTTGAAACGAAGGATCAAAAACGTGCAACATTTCAGGATGTTATGGAGTCTGTCAGTAGGTACTACAGTGTTTCTATCGACGACTTGATTGGAAAGTCTCGTGTCCGCGAAGTGCTTATCCCTCGCCAGGTGGCGATGTTTATCGGTAAGAAATTCTTAAATATTAGCTTTGTTCGATTGGGTGAGTCCTTTGGAAATCGTGACCATACGACGGTTATGAACTCTGTTGGAAAGATCGATAAGACTTTAAATAGCGATTCAAACGTCCTCAGAGAAATCCACGCTCTGACCTCGGAACTAGGCTTAAGATAATACAAACTTTGCTTCACGGACGGGATTGAGAGCTGCTACACTCTGTGCACTATGGCTTCTAGCTCTGAACCAAAGGTTGATGAAATGTACAAGTTGCGTCACAGCATGGCTCATGTTTTGGCACAGTCAGTTTTAAAGCTATGGCCAGATACACAGATCACTATCGGACCGCCAATCGACACAGGGTGTTATTACGACTTCAAATTTTCGACTCCTATTACGGATGAAGACTTTAAGAAAATTGAAAAAGAAATGCGCGGCATTATTAATAAAGGACAGACATTCGAAGTTGATACTCTATCGACTGATGACAGCATCGCATTTTGGAAAGAGCGAAATCAAAAGTTCAAAGTAGAGCTTATTGAAGACCTTGCAAAAGGAGGAGAGACAGAAGTCACACACTATAAAAATCTTGATGCTGAAGGAAGTGAAATGTTTGTGGACCTCTGTAAGGGTGGACACGTAGAGAACTTGAAAGAACTTCCTGCAGATGGTTTCAAAATCATGTCACTTGCAGGCGCTTACTGGAGAGGGGACGAGACACGCGACCAGCTTACTCGTCTGTACGTAGCGGTTTTTCCAACAAAGGACGAACTAAAGGCGCACTTGCAGATGCTCGAAGAAGCAAAGAAAAGAGATCACCGAAAGCTTGGTAAAGAATTAGACCTGTTTGCTTTTAGTGAGATGGTTGGGCCAGGACTTCCTTTGTGGACACCAAGAGGAACTGTTTTGACAGATGAAGTTGAGAAGCTTGCACGGGAGTCAGAAGAAAAAGATGAATACATGCGTGTTCGCACTCCTCATATCGCAAAAGGAAAATTGTATGAACAGACAGGTCACCTGTCTCACTATAAAGAGTCTATGTTCCCGGCAATGAAACTTGATGGTGAAGAAGAAGAGTACTATTTAAAGCCAATGAACTGTCCTCATCACCATGAAATTTTTAAGTCTCAAAAGAGGAGTTACAGAGATCTGCCAATGAGGCTTGCGGAGTATGGACATTGTTACCGTTATGAAGATAGCGGTGCACTCTTTGGCTTAATGCGAGTTCGTTCACTTACTATGAACGATGCTCATATTTACTGTACAGAAGATCAATTCGAAGAGGAGTTCATTAAAGTTGCAAACATGTATCAGAGGTACTTTGAAGTATTTGGTATAGAAAAGTATGTTATGAGGCTTTCTTTACATGATCCAGATCAGTTAGGGAAAAAATATGTTGATGCTCCAGAGCTTTGGATTAAGACAGAAGAGATGGTGAGAAATGCTATGCATAAAACAGGATGCGAGTTTGTTGAAGTAAAAAATGAAGCTGCATTCTACGGGCCAAAAATTGATGTAGAGGTATGGAGTGCAATTGGCCGTTCGTTTACTTTGGCTACGAATCAGGTTGATTTTGACGTACCAGGAAAAGTGGGACTGTCATATGTTGCTGATGACGGGTCTGAAAAGGTACCTCTTTGCATCCATAGGGCACCACTAGGAACTCATGAACGAATGATTGGTTTTCTTATAGAGCATTTTGCGGGGCTATTCCCTCTGTGGCTCGCTCCTGTGCAAATAAATATAATGCCTGTTGCAGATGTTCATGAAGAGTATGCAGCGGAGGTAGCAGCAAAACTAAAAGAAAAGAAGATGCGAGTAGAAATACTTGGTAGCTCGGAATCCCTTGGAAAGCGGGTACGCGAAGGAGAGAAGAAGAAAGTTCCGTATTTATTGGTTCTTGGTGACAAAGAAAAAGAAAGCCAAGGTGTGACTGTTCGTAATATCAAAACGAAAGAACAGGTAGAAGTGAGTCTTGCAGAATTTATTGAAAAAACTGTCGAAGACATCATTTCCAGAAACCTCGAAGCATCTATTGGCTAAGAATCTCGGTGATGACAGCAACAGTGGTATCAATATCTTCTTTTGTTGTACTTGCCCCTAGGCTAAAGCGAATATTTTCCGATGCTGCCTTGTCTGATCTTCCCATCGCTTCAAGAACATGGCTCGGCCCACTAGAGCCAGACGCACATGCACTGCCAGTTGCAGCTGCAATGCCCTTAAGGTCTAACTGAATGACAATTGTTTCACCGCTTCTCCCTTCGAAACGAATGTTTGCGTTGTTTGGAAGTCTGGCAGTTCGTGGCCCATTAAGTGTGACACCGGGCAATGCTTCTAGTTGTGCGATGAAATCATCACGAAGGGTAATCAGTCTTTTCTCTTCAGCTGGCTGTTTCTCTAGTGAGATTTCAAGTGCCTTTGCCATACCGACAATGGCTGGTAGGTTTTCGCTTCCTGCACGCAGGTTAAACTCTTGGCCTCCGCCAAGTATCTGTGGGCAGAGCTCGACGTGGTCTCGTACAATGAGTGCCCCTATTCCTTTCGGTCCGTAAAACTTGTGAGCAGCAATGGTTGTCATATCTGGTAGCACGGGGATTGCTAGTTGCCCTATGGGCTGTACTGCGTCTGTATGGAATGTGATCCCACGTTCTTTGCACAACTCTCCACACTCTTTTATAGGCTGCATTGCGCCTACTTCGTTGTTTCCCCATTGAATAGATATCAAAGCAGTATCTTCCCTTAGGGCTTCTTCAAGCACTGACATTTCGACCACTCCCTCTTCGTTGACCGGTAGTAGTGATATTCCCCATCCTTCTTTCTGCAGCCTCTGCACTGCCTTAATGCTGCAACTATGCTCTGTACTTAGGGCTATAACGTGTCCTGCTTTCCCGTGCTCCT
>JABJGX010000015.1 GCA_018662075.1 Candidatus Peregrinibacteria bacterium
GATAACTTCTCTGGCTCCTTCTATTGTATCCTGTGATTCTTGTACATCTTGTACATCTTTTGAATCCTGTACTGTTTATAATTCAATATCTTCTACAGGTACTATGTATCCGTTGACTCGTGGATTACTAATCATCATATAGAGTACAAGCTTAGAGGCTTCTGCTCTGGAGATGTTTCGTCCAGGTCGGAATGTGCTATCTTCATACCCTTCTACAAAGGCATAGCTCAGTGCGTCGTGCACATATTCAGAGAACCAATCAAGTTCTGTGACATCCGTAAAGATATTGGAGTATTCTTCTTCGTCGAATGGGGGAAGGTCTGTTGCGAGGAATAATATTTTTAGTGCCTCTGCCCTATTAATAGGTGCATCTGGTTTGAAATTTCCGTCAGGGTATCCATCAACAATTCCGAGTTCGTATGCGGTATAAATAATACGTCTCTTTAAAATAGCATCATCGGATTCCCGAGACCGACTGACTCTTCGAACATCGGGGAAAGTGAATTCTCCTGTATCGACTAAGACGCTTGGAATGACGCAACTGCTCAGTAGCGCAATTTTTAAAAGTTCGTAGCGACTGATTTCTTGGTTTGGCCTGAAGAGATCTCCATCTGCATAGGTATACCCTTTGATGATACGCGGACCATCCATCCCTATTTTTGTTTCCTGTAGAGCGTTAACGTACGACTCGCTCCAGTGGCCTTCAAGGTCGTGTAATACTTCTGTTGGTCCTGCATGATACAGACATGGGTTTTCAAGAGGATCTTCTCCGTCTTCCACCTCTTCTCCGTCAATCTCTCCGTCGCTATCGGTGTCGGCATCAGCAATGTCTGTTCCTTCGATGAATTCTTGTAGGTTGTTTAGACCATCTTCATCTGGGTCATCTGCAGCGTCAGCTCGCACCTCTTTTTGCAGGCCATTTGCATCCTCGTAGGCATCTGGTAGCCCGTCCTTGTCTGTGTCTTTTGTATACCGTGGGTCGAGTGGAAAAGGATCGTCTTTGTCGTTTAAGGAATCGCTATCGGAGTCGGGGTTTGCTCTGTCTGTGCCGATTAAGTCCTCTTGTCCATTAGTAAGACCATCGGTATCAAGGTCGTATGTCATATCGTCGGACCGGTCGAAGGGGTCTCTCTTATTTTGTATTTCTGATCCATCAGCTTCTCCTCCTCCGTCTGTGTCTGCATTAAACGGATCTGTTTCTCCAGAGTTTACGATGCCGTCTCCGTTTTTATCTTCTTCTGAGTTTAAAAGCCCATCACCATCAACATCGTCGTTGGTTGTAATGCCTTGTGCGATAACTGTGAGTGGAATACTTGTAATTACAAGTACGCTAATCAGTCTTGAAAACATGAGGGTAAGGAAGGAGTTGCCAGTAGTATAGCTGTTTATGTTCTTCCTCGCATAAAGTCTGCTCCTGACATTGCAGTCTTGCCTGGTGGTTGTAATTTGATGATGTGCAGGACTGAATCTTTACATGGTAGTTCTATAGAATCTTCAGTTGGCTCTAGTTGTGTCTCTAGAAGTTTTACCTCTGCTCCTCCGACACCACACTTCACACCTGGCCATGGGACCAGTGCACGAACAGCTCTGTCGATTTCAATAGCAGTCATAGTTTTCGGGTCTACTGCCCCACTTTCTCTGCTGAGCTTGTGACACATGCTTACCCCTGTTTCATCTTGATCCTTTTCTTCAGGTGGGTTTTTGATGATATCTATAAGAAGTTGCGTTCCAATGACTGAAAGAGAGTCGTGCAATGAGGATATTGTTTCTCTGTCTTTTACTACATGTTCAACTTTTCCAAGTATAGGACCGGCATCAAGCTTCCGAACCATACGTTGAATAGTTATTCCTGTTGTTGCGTCTCCATGAAGTAAGGTGTGTTGCATAGGACTAGCCCCTCGCCACTGAGGAAGGAGGGAACCGTGCACATTAAGCGCTGCTATCTTTGGCGCATCTAAAACATTTTGCTTCACCAGTTGGCCATAGGCAACAACAACGAGGAAGTCATGCTCGATATCTGGAAAATCTGTACTGATGTCTTTGGGTTGGAATACTTCTATACCTGCCTTGAGAGCCGCTTTTTTTACAGGAGTAGGGAGTACTTCCTGTTTTCGTCCTACTGGCATGTCTGGCTGTGTAACGACCATTTTTACGCTGATATCCGGGTCATCAATAAGTGCTTGCAGGGCTGGAACTGCGAATTCTGGTGTGCCTGCGAAGATGACTGATATTGGCAACATATGAGCGTGTATCCGCTATACTACCTGAGTATATGTCTAAGCGTCCAAAAATGTTGGCTTCGGTTGTACGAGAGGTTGTTGCCCCTGTATTGCAGAACTGTCCACCAAAGTGTGGGATGCTTTCTATAACAGAAGTTATTGTCTCCGATGACTTTTCCTATGCAACAATTTACTTCAGTGCGCTTCAGGAGCCAGAGCATGCTTTGCAATTTCTCGAAAAGAGAACAAAAGAGATAAAAACAAAAATGGGAGCTATCTATCGGAAGAAAATTCCTGAAATTCGATTTCGTATTGATGACCGTGTCGATACCGGAGGACGGATGGACAATCTGCTACGTGGAGCGGAAGAGGGTGGTGACAACTAGACCCCTCTTTTTAGTGTCATAAATCGAAACGGATCATGCGCAATAGATGATCTTTCTGCTTCTTGCAGAAAAGGGATATCCTCATACCCTTATGTTGAAACGTGAAACCGTTCGTGGTGCAATTGATGTCCTATCCAAGGCATCTCGCATTCTTGTTTTTTGTCATGCTAATCCAGATGGAGATGCTATTGGATCTTTGCTTGGACTCGGTCAAATGCTTGAGGATGCATATCCAGAAAAGACAGTACTGTTTTATTGTAAAGATCCTTCTCCAGAGACATTCGATTTCTTATACGGCGTCAAACGTATTCAGCATAGTTGCTCTCTGCAGAAAGGTGACACTGTGGTATTTGTTGACTCTGCGGAGCCAAAGCTTACAGGGCTTATGGACTCACACCCGGAATTGTTTTCAGAAACGACATCTTCTATCAATATTGATCATCATCCAACCAATACAAATTTTGCATCTATCAATCTTATCGATGCCAATGCGGCATCTGCTTGCGAGATTGTCGCAGATATTGCAGATATTGCTGGCTGGAAGATTACTCCTGAGGTTGCGACATGCTTACTGACAGGTGTATATACGGACACCGGAGGGCTTCTCCATAGTAATACGACTGTCCAGGTGTATCGCACCGTTGCACGGCTACTTAGAGCAGGGGCACAGCAACAAGTCATTATTAATTCTGTCTTTCGCACTGCAAAACTTAGTACGTTAAAACTCTGGGGTCGATTGCTCGAGAAGATTTCTCTTACTGATGAAGGAGGAGCAATCTCTGCCGTTACAAAAGGGGACTTCGCAGCAACGGGTGCTCATTACAGCGAGCTAACTGGTGCAATTGATTACCTCAATGCTGTCCCTGGTATGCGCTTCTCAATGATATTGAGTGAGCGTGATGGAAAAGTAAAAGGGTCCCTTCGTACCCTAAGAGATGATGTTGATGTCGCTGAAATGGCTTCCAAATTTGATGGCGGTGGCCATAAAAAAGCTGCTGGGTTTGCATTGCAAGGAAAGCTAAAACCGGAAGTACGGTGGAAGGTTATTGAGGATTAGGCTCATCGCTCGTTGCCTGACTCATTGTTGAATCCGGATAGCCTTGTGGGCCATCTTCTTTTTTCTCAGTTGGTACATCATCGATAGGAAGAACCTCTTCCTCACTCGGCACATTGTCGATTGGTAGTATTTCTTCATTGTTTTCTGTTTCTGCTGTTGCTTCTTCTGGCAAAACTTCAGCAGCTGGAGTGTCTACATCTTCTGTAATTTCATGCTGCTTTTCTTCTGTTACCTCGTTTGCTTTTTCGTTTTCTCGACGAAGATCAGCCTCTTTCTCTTCAATGTCTTTTGCTTCCTGCTTTTCTAATTCTGCCTTTTGAGAATCGACATTTCCCGATGCATCAACACCCTTCGGGATGAGTTCTTCACCCTTGCGCTTTGCTTCGTCCTGTCGTTCTTTTGCTTTGCGAATAGCCAACACTTCTTCCGGGTTTGTTGTAATAATCTGCTCCTCTTGTGGGCTCGCGACAATCTGGATAGCAACGTGCTTGTTTCCTGCAAAGAAGAGTCCTTGACCTACGTCTGAGTTCAGAAGAAGGTACTTCTCACCATCGGTGAGGTAGAACAGCTTCTGTAAGTTGTCGACAGCGGTCGGGGATTGCTTCAAGAGAATCTGTAACGATGCATTCGTAATAATTGGCTTTCCGTATGGACTGTTAATAAAGTCTTCGACGTCTTGCGTAATAGTCGTGACTCCAAGGTAATACTTACGAGCACGCTTAATGAGTCCGTAGAGGAACCTAGCTGAGTCGTCGTATTGCATAAGGTTCCATGCCTCATCAATAACCAAGAAGCGTCTCTTTAGTTCTGCGCGAATTCGGTTCCAAAGGAAGTTAAGCACTATATACATCGCAATAGGACGCAATTGATCTTCAAGGTCACGGATCTGGAAGACTACAATTTGATTGTCTACTTCCACATTGGTCTGCTGGTTAAAGAGACCTGCAAAGCTACCTTCCGTGTATTTCTGTAGTGTTCGTCCCATGTTTTCCCCACCATCAGTAGTCATAAGTACGTCTACAAGTTCGTGCATGGTTGGAGGCTCCATGCCTCCTGGCTCTTCTGTTGTGAGGTGAATTCCTTTGAGGGCATAGGTGTCTAGGATTGCTTTGTCTAAGATTCCATCTTCAGAAGGAGTAAGCGTTCCAAGCATAATCTTGAAGAGTCCATGCAGAGTAATAATTGCAGCTCTCAGTGTTTCTCCCGTTTGTGAGTCATCACGTACAGCTTTTGGAAGGTCGAATGGGTTGATACGGAACGAGCTCTGTAGTGACAGAGGAATGTATGTACCACCGACAGTTTTACACAGGTCGACGTATTCATTTTCCGGGTCAATAACGAAGACATCAGTTCCAAACATCATTGCACGGAGGATTTCAAGCTTTACCGTGAAAGATTTACCAGCACCAGATGTCGCAAATACAGTAGCGTTTGCATTTGGTAGGTCGAACCTATCAAAGATCACGAGTGAGTCATTGTGACGATTAATTCCGTAGAGGATACCGTGGTCATCTGTAAGGTCTGATGAGCTGAACGGAAAGCTAGTCGCTATCGGTGATGTGTTCATATTTCGGTTGATCTCTAGTTCATCAATTCCAAGAGGAAGAGAGGAGACCCATCCATGTTCCATCTGGAAGAATGCTGCTTTACTGAGTACAAGCTTTCCTCCCATCAATGATTCTACATCTGTTTGTAGCTTCTTTAGCTTCTCTTCATCATCTGCGTAGATAGTGACATACATACCAAACTGGTAGAGCTTTTCTCGCCCACGAGCCAAAAGGTCTCGAAGTTCTTCAGCATCTTGAAGGGCTGCTTCAAGGGTTGGGTCTCGTACAATTCCACGTTGTTCTAAAATTCGAATACTCGATCGCATTTCTGCTACCTTCTTTCGAAGCATTTTCATGATTGCCTTGTTTGTTGTCGGGTAGATGAACTGAGAGATGTCCATTTGGGCATCAAAGTTGATCATCTGTGACAGCCAGTTCGGATAGATGTAGTTTGGCCAGTTATAGACGTATAGTGTTCGTGCGTATTGGTCGTTCAGTAATAGTTCTGTATTACGCACTTCCATTCCTGCAGGTGCAATGAGGTCCAAAGTTTTTTGTAGGCCCTCTTCGTAGTGCCCAATAGCCATTCTTTCTTCATCCGATAGGTCTCTTTTTTGTGCAGCATCTAATGCACGTGCAGCTTTTTTATGAAGACCGAGAAGGTCATCAATTGCTTGAATCAAAATTGATTGATTACCAGCCTTTTTTGGAGGGGTATTTGAATCCATTAAATCCCTTAATTATAGCACAAATAGCCTATTCTAACAACAACAGACTTGTATTTCATACTCCGTGACCTCTTTACCTCTTTTTACCAAATATGTCCTCAGTACCTCTTTTCTTCCAAGATTTACCCTTTTCAAGGATATTGAAGTCAAAGATTCCTGGTACATTTATAACGCGAAGTCCTGCAATAAGGATCTCTCGGTTGGTTTCTACTGCTTGAAGCCTATCTCCTGTTATATCGTATAGCCCTTCCATTCTGTCGATCATGTCCTTTGCCTGCTTTTCTTTTGTCGTTGTCTCTGCCAATGCAGAGTTTGCATACGCAAGCTCTTCTTCATATGTACTTGCTGCACTGTAATCCTGGTCTTTGAGTGCAGTATTTAGGTTTCGATCGATATCTCTTGCTGTTTTACGCTCTGCCTTACGTTTTGTTGTGAGATTGTCATACGTTGCAGTCAGTTCGTTAATCTTTCTTTCGGTAAGAATTCCTGTATTACGCAAAGACTGTGTGTAGTTATCGATTGTTTGCACACGGTTATTACTTCTATTAAGAAGATCGACAATGTCTACCTGAAGGACATCTCCTATTTCACGGAGAATAGTAAAATTCTCATCAGTGTTCGCCTGCGCATAACCTGCCAATATTTTAGATATAGATTCAAATCCCTTTTGTGCAGTGATAACAGGGAGTAGTACACCTTGTGATGTATATATTCCAGCATAGACCCCGATAGTTGCACTTGGCCTTGTGAATGTGAATATATGATTCGAGATTAAATTCATAATAAAAATACCGCTTTTTGCACCACTAACATCCGTTACTTCCTCCACATTTTCACCTCCACAGGAAGTGAGTAGAAGACAGGGGATGAGGAGTGCCAGAATTGCAGTATTTTGCCGATTCATCATACTATTTTAGCGTTTTTTGCCTTGAATAACAATAGAGTTCAGTCAAACATCTCTTGAACAACAATATTGCCCACTGTATGGGGTGGACGATTGTGCATACAAAATGTGTTCAAAACATGTTGAATTAATGTATGCAAGATCAAATATTGTTTACAAGTGGCAACTCCGTATATAACTGCTACAGTTAGCTCATAATTTTGAGTATCAGTTTTGTTCACAAGCTTGATTTTTATACCATGTTTTCCACCCTTTCAGACTCGGCACAAAGCGCTCTCGCAGAGACGTTTGGAGTCGTGGACGTGGAGGTGAAATGGGAACGACCACAAGACCCATCTCATGGTGATGCAGCAACTCCTGTTGCCTTACAGTGTGCAAAAAAAGCCGGAAAGAGTCCTCGCGAGATTGCAGACCGATTGGTCGAAGTATTATCTGCAGAAAGTGATATTGAAAAGGCGGAAGTTGCTGGTCCTGGTTACGTAAATATTTGGCTGACAACAGATGCCCTTATTCGAACTCTTGGTACTGTCCGTAGTGCATGCACTGCGAAAGTAAAAAGGGAGAACGAGGCACCGGTCATTATCGAGTACTCACAACCAAACATCGCAAAGCCTCTTGGTGTGCATCACATCTTGTCGACTGTTATCGGCCAGTCCTTGGCTAATGTTAGCCGACATCTTGGGTATAACACTGTTACTATTAATCACTTAGGTGACTGGGGAACACAGTTTGGAAAGCTAGCGGTGGCACTAGAGAAGTGGGGAGAGAAACCTGTCGACGTATGCACACTCGATGATCTCCTTGAGCTATATGTTCGCTTTCATAAGGAGGTAGAGAATGATCCTACACTTGAAGATGCAGGACGCGAGGCATTCAGAAAACTTGAAGAAGGGGATCCAGACCTTCGAAAGTTTTGGCAGAGTGTCGTCGATATAACTATGCAGGAAATGCAGACACTGTATGACCGCTTGCATATCACGTTTGATTACACGCAAGGAGAAAGCTTTTACGAAGATAAAATGCAACCAGTTATTAATGAAGGAAAAGAGAAAGGAGTGTTTATAGAAGGAGAGGGCGGTGCCCTTATTGTTGAATTTTCAGAGGAGAGCAATATGCCTCCCGCAATTGTTGTTAAGGCTGACGGAGCCACTATTTACCTTACTCGGGATCTCGCGACCATCCTCTATCGTGTTTCTACGATCAAACCGCAGGCGATCTCTTATGTTGTAGATGTGGCTCAGTCTTTACATTTTAAGCAATTATTTGCCACTGTAGAGAAGCTGGGATGGGACCTTCCAAGGCTTGAGCATGTGGTCTTTGGCCGCATGAGTTTTGCGGACAAGAGTATGAGCACCCGAAAGGGAAATATTTTAAAACTTCAAGATGTATTAGATGAAGCACATAAAAGAGCGTTGATTGTTATTAATGAGCATGGAGAAAAAATCCAAACGGACGATGTTGATCAGCTTGCAGAGATAATGGGGCAAGGTGCCGTTGTGTATGGAGTCCTTAGTCAGAACAGAAAGATGGATATGATTTTTGATTGGGACAAGGCTCTTAGTTTCGACGGAAATAGCGCGCCGTATTTGCAATACACACATGCAAGGGCGAAGTCTATTGTTGAAAAGGCTGGAGGACTTGAGGGGATAGAGAGTATCGATTCACTCTCAACAAAAGAGCGCTTGGTCTTAAATACTTTATTACAATTCTCCGGTGTTCTGCACGATATGCAAAGGAGCAGTATGCCGCATATACTAGCCAATTATTTATACGAGCTCTGTAGGGATTACAACTCATTTTATAATGAAGATCCTATCTTAAAGGCAGATGAACCAGCCAGGTCTTTTCGTGTTCATTTGACCAACCTTACTGCTGACGTTTTAAAGACGGGGGCAGACATTCTTACTATTTCTGTTCCTGACCGCATGTAATCATGGCTTACTACCGCTCCGCCCGCCGATCTAATACTGCACCTCGTCCTATTGTTACATTTTTGCTTATTGCTTCCTTTGGAATTCTCTTTGTTGGATGTGGAGGTAAGGAGCCTGCAGAGATTCCACAAGCGGATGAATTTACTTTTACAGCAGACGACCTTGCTCGCATGAAAGATCTTGCAAGTAATGGTACTGGTGCATTTATTCCAAGACTAGAAGTAGATGGAGAAGACGTTGATACTTCTCAGGAGCCTCCAGTCCTCGATATTGGTACTATGCGCAAATTCAATGCAATTCGTGCAGCGACTGATGACTCTAAAAATACATTTAGAGTGACGAATGCATTTCTTAATGTTCGCGCGGCACCACAGGTGGTTGCAGCTCAGATCGCAACGCTGGACCAGGGTGATAGTGTTGAGGTTGTTGAATTTGTAAACGCAGGATGGGCAAAGATTCTTATCGGTGAAAAAGAAGGATTCGTTGCTTCTCGGTACATCAGTAAAATTGTATCGGAAGACCAGCTTGCCATAGAAAAGAAGAAATATGACGGTATGTACTTTGTTGATTTTGCTTTTTTGAATGTTCGTAAAGATCCAGACTCAGCGAGTGAACAGCTTGGAGAGCTTTCAAGTCAGACGTTTGTCCGACCGCTTTCTGTTGATGATGTATGGGCTCGCATTCCATTTGGAGAAAGTGATGGATATGTTGCTGTGCAGTATTTGACACTATTCTTGCCAAAGTTCCTAGTGAGGCAGAATACGTATTCATTGCCCATTGTGCACTACAGACTTGCGAATGAAGGTGTTATGAATGCTATGCCCGGACATATAGATGCCTTGAAGGATGCGGGGTTTACCCTTTGGACTATGAAAGATATGTACGAGTTGCTACTAAAGCAGGAAGAACGTGATGTTCGTATGAATCCAAACTCTGTAGTCATTGCAGTGTCAGATATTTCGAAAGACAATGTCCGTGAGGTGTCTGATGTTCTTCGTGCAAGTGGAGTGAATGCGACATTATTCTTGCAGACATCAACACTTGGACCAGATGGAATAGATCAGAAGCAAGTGCTAACACTTCTTGCTAATGGACATGATATTCAAAGTAATGGGCATACAGGGGATGATCTAAGGTCTCTTACTAATGCTCAGGTAGAGCTAGAACTAGGGCAGAGCAGAAAAATCTTACAAGAGATGATTAAGAGAGATGTCTTCTCTATCGCGTATCCATTGGGAGGTGTTAATGACCGTATTGCAAAAAATGCAGAGCAAATGGGATACCTTCTTGGGCTTTCTACATCACCAGATAAGAAATTTGAACGATCGCAATTCCTGCATATGCCGAGCTTCGTCATGAAGTCGACAACCTCAAATGAAGATCTCCTCTCCATGGTTAGACAGTAGTCATTGGGGCCTTTTCCGTTACGGTTGCAGATTTTTAATCTGGTCAAATAAAGAGTTTGTTCCTTGCCTTGTTACCTCTGCAGCTTGCTCTGCTGCCTGTTTTGCAATTTTGGCTAGTATCTCGTCTCCATGCTGGGAGAAGTACCATGCGCCCCAAATAAATGCTAATACAGGGATAATACTTAAGAGCCCTTTGAAGAAACTTCCCCATGTACGCATACGGTCTCGCTTGTCCATACGTTCGAGGTGCCAGATAATTGTTTCGAGCTGGCCTTTATCGCTTGGCTTTTTAGACATAATCAGGAGTTAGAAACCGCGACGCCACTTGCGGAGTGTTTCGAAGGCGCGCGTTAAATGGTACCGTGAATTTACGGGAACGTCCATTGCATGGGAAACTTCTAGGACTCTTCCGCCAAAGCCTGTTTTAAATGTTCGTACTCCTGCAAAGGGGTGGTTCTTTACACCCTCGGGTGAGATACCCCAGAAGTTATAGACGCGGTCGCCCCTTTTAATTGCATCGGTAATGGCTGTCCATTGAAGGAGGTAACTTGCGGGGACCTTTGAATGCTTATGGGTACTTGCACCATGATGGTAGCTTGTTTCCCCAAATGCATGCATGTGAATAGAGCAGGCAATAAGTTCTCCTTGGTACATTGCGCGATACATTGTGCACTCATTACGTTGCGTGAAGTGACGTACCTGTGCCTCAAAAAATGCATTTGTATATGGTGTGAAGGCATGTCGTTTTCGTGTAACTTCATGGAGCTCTATAAAGCCTGGTAGGTCTTTTACAGGATCTGTGGATCGTACAATAGTGACGCCGTCTTTTGTTGCTCGACGCACAAGATTGCGTGATGTCTTTCTCATCTCCATCATAACTTCTTCTTCGGCTCGCATAGGCCCCTCTTTATTTTCAGCCCAAGGGTCATTTTCCATTAGAGGAATGTACCAAAGGTGTTCGGCAAGTAGGTGCATTGGGGATGGCTTTGATCCTTCTATTTCTTCTTTTTCTAGCCAAAAAGGACTGAGGCGTACAAAGCTGCAGTTTTGCTTTTTTGCTTCTTCTTTCAAAGCTGCAATTAGTAACGGCAGTGCTTCTTTTCTGTGCTTTGGGTCTAAAACTGGTCCGTATGGAATAGATAAA
>JABJGX010000052.1 GCA_018662075.1 Candidatus Peregrinibacteria bacterium
ATTATTCAAGAATGAGGGATCAAGCAGCGCTTGAAGAAGATAAATAATTATAAACGATAAAAGTAACATGAATTCTGCCATTATCGCTGCTAAGTTTGCTGTTGTTGAAAATATATTACTCGTTCCGGTTCCACTTCCAGGTGTGGTCTGCGCGAGAGCAGACTCGATCACAAAACTTTGTCCACCAGACATAAACCCAATAATTCCAAGACTGATTCCGGCAACGATTCCAATAAGTGTTTTTTTATGTGTAAGCATCATAGTATTGTACCAAATTTTGGCAATTTTTACAATGGATCAGCCCATAGCTAATAAATATGGTTCTGAATAAAAAAGTTATCTAAGAACACAATATTGGAACATTGATGAGTACTAAATTTGATCATAAATATACCTATATATAGGTATATTTATCACTTTTTGTTTACAGTTAGCCAATAACCCAGAATACAATAATTACCCAAAAGACTGAGCACTTTTCTTGCACTATACACCTATTCTTGAGTACAGTTTGTGAACAAGATAAACGTTCAATTTTGTCTCTATGTCTTCTTCTGCTCTTAAAGCACTGTTTTCGTCTCAAACGAGGGTTAAACTCCTCTCAACGTTCCTGCTACACCCAGATCAGGAATTCTTTATTCGTGAGCTAACAAGGCTTTTGAATGAACAGATCAACAGTATTCGAAGAGAGCTTGAGAACCTTCGCCGCATTGGACTCGTTCGGGCTCGGCACAAGAATCGAAAGAAGTATTACCGTATAGATGAAGATTTCCCTCTCTATCCAGAGCTTCGTAGTATGTTTGCGAAGGAGATCCAGGCAGATAGCCCAGTTGTTGCTGGTATTAAAAAGCTTCCAAAAGTAGACCTTATCGTTCTTGCAGGTACATTTGTAGGTACTGAAAGCAAGGTAGACCTCCTCGTGGTAGGGGATGTGAAGAAAGAGATGCTCGAAGCGCTACTATTGCAGGATCCAGGACTCAAGAACATTAAGTATTCTATTTTTGCACAGGGTGACTTCCTCTATAGGCTGTCCCTAAAGGATCGCTTTATTTCCGACATTATCAACGATCCACGCCATTTGGTTGTTCACAATCAGATTGGAAAACAGATAGAAGAAGCGAAGAAATAGCCAAAAGTCCGATATTTTAGGATTTATGCTTTACACGTACGTATGTGGCCATTAAGCTGCTCCGGAACATGACAAATGCTGTACACACCTTTTCGGCAAAATTCCTTCAGGCTCGACCTGAGGTACGTCCTGGTTTCACGGTTCGTGTTCACGAACGTATTCAGGAAGGAGGAAAAGAGCGTATTCAGGTATTTGAAGGCCTTGTCATCGCTGTTCACAAAGGAAGCACTCCAACAGATTCAACATTTACAGTCCGTAAAATTGCATCAGGTATTGGAGTAGAGCGTGTATTCTCATTGCACTCACCAAAGATCGAAAAGATTGAAGTAAAGAAGGTAGCACGTGTTCGCCGTGCAAAGCTGTTCTTCTTGCGTGGTCGCCGTGGAAAAGCTGCTCGTCTTTCAGAGCGCTTCACTACAGCTGATGAGTTTGCTGTCGCAACTCCGGTAGAGGCAGAGCCAGTATCAGAAGAGGAGATTGCAGAGGCAGTTACTGAAGCAGCTAAAGCTCCTGCTGAAGAGGTTAAGGAGGAGGCTAAAGAAGAAGTTAAAGAAGAGCCTAAGTCAGAAGCAGTAGCTGAAGAAAAGCCAGCTGAAGCTGCTGAAGAGCCAAAAGAAGAGAAGAAGGAGGATTAATCAATACTACTGCTATAATCTAGTACATGCGTTGTTTGTTAATAGGAAATTTTGGCGTTTCAAACCTTGGGGATGAGGCTCTGAAGGATTACTTCCTTCAGCGGTACCCTACGGTAGATTGGATGGTTGTTTCTGGCGCTCCTAAGAGCGCTCAAGAGCTTTATCGACTTCCAACCGGTATTCGCTCTCTTCTTACATTTAGATGGCTTAAAACCCTTCTAGAATACAAGCGATGTGATGCTGTTGTCTTTGGTGGTGGATCGCTCTTTACGGATGCAGAATCGCTACATGCATGCTTTCTTTGGTGGCTTCATGCACTCCCTGCACGAGTCCTTCGAAAGCCTATTCATCTCGCATTTCAAGGCATTGGACCATTCGATACTCACCTAGGCCTCTGGCTAACACTGTCTGTCTGCCGGTCGGCAACGACTATTTCAGTCCGAGATTCACTGTCGTATGGACGACTGCGAAGTAGGGGTTTGAGTAAAAAATGTGTTCAGTCATGTGATCCTATATATTCGCTATTTAAAGCCAAAAAAGACAGTACTTGTTCACAAAATATACTCATAGTAATACCACGAAACAACTCTTCTGAGAAGTGTACTACCGCAGCACGTTTGGCATTTTTGTCAAAGACTTGGGACGAGGTTAGAGTCATTTCTATGAAACCTGATGACGAGTCAGAAACTATGTTCTGTCAAACGTTGATTGACACAGAGTTGAAAGGTGCCACTTTGGTTAAAGTTCGATCACTCGATGAGATTTTGCATAATATTCAAGAATCTGTTCTTATCGTATCCGAGCGTTATCATGGAGCACTCGCAGGGTTGGCACTTGGCAAAAAGGTAGAAATTGTTGCCCAGTCGGATGGTGACAAGTTAAGTAGTCTTTCATTTGATGCGAACCAAGATTGGGATGGACTTTTGAAATCTGGTGAAGCTCATTTGCTCGAAGCTCTCGATCGTGGATAAAAAAATGAATTTATGGTAGAATAGATATATGACTACATTGTATTTATACACAGAAGAGATTGAAAAGTTTTCAGCATATCCAAAGGACTTACAAGAAGGTTGGACTGTTGAAGAAGAAAAAATGACTGCAACAGATTCCGCAGAAGAAAGAAGTATGCGAATGCAACTTATGCATTTGCGAGACCCAAAACTTAAAGAGTTTTTAGATAGTGCCGAGCATAACCCTGCTGCAAAAGATGTTGCTACAATTCTTCATAGCACAGACCTTCAAGGAGTAGATGATGCGGACCTTGCAGAACTCTTTTTTGCACTTGGTCCAAAGGTGATAACGCTTCTTATTGGATTTATGCTTAAAGATATTAAAACAGATGATGATATAGAGGGCATTGTGTCCATAGCTCTTATTCGCCACAAGTTACTTGAGGCATTTCAATCATAATTATGAGTACACTCGAAACATTCCCGGATACTGAACCAGATAATGCTGAAGTACAGGCACAGGCTGAGTTTATTCCGACACCAGATCGTTTATCTCAATACCTAGAGATGGACATTGGTGAAACGATTGCACGTCTTACTAGCGTAGAAGGGCGACAGGTAATCTTTAAAGATATAGAAGAGAACCAAGAGCATCTTAGAGAAATCTATCCAGAGATTGATTTTGATAAAGTTCGTCATGATCTTGATGTGGTTGGAGAAACATTACAAAAGAAGGAAGACTTCCTAGAAAGTATGGATGAAGAACAGGGTTTACTTCGTAGGGCATGGGAACATGTAAAGAAGTTTCCAAAGAAGCATCCAGTTGTTACTGCACTGCTCGCTGCTGCACTTGTTACAGGAACTATCGCAACAGGGTTTTACATGGCAGGTGAATGGGAGCTGTTTATGTCTTCTGTTGGCCTCGATAAAGTACTTGGCGGAGCAGGCGCTGCAGGGGAGCTTATCCCTCCGACACCATCGACACCAGCACTCCCAGGTGGTGGCATGTTCGAAGTGGTACCTCCAAGCACACCACCAGGTGCGGTACCTGGTCTCGATACATTGACCTAATATAGGTTAGTCCCAAAAAAAACAAAAACAAATACAATGAATCCAATAGATCGTCCTTCAGCGGCATCTGAAAGTAATGAACTGCCGTTCAGTGATAATCTAGATCTATTACAAAAGGTTGTTGGACCAGAGCAAAAGCCACTTCCAGATAAACTCGATGAAAAGGCTCTTATTGAACTGCAGTCGAGCAATATTCGTGACAATGGCTTTGAAAACTTTAACGAGCAGTTTCGCAATAACGAGCTGATCTACCGAAGAGCAGCTCTACAAAGGGAGGCACGGTTTACTAGTGAAAAGAATCCTTCTGAAGAAAGCACAAACGAGCTCATCGTAGCAAATCAGGCTGCAACCTATCATGAATACTTTCAGAGTACTGTAAACCACGTCTTGGGTGTGCTTCGTGATTACGAAGCAATGCGCAAAGACATGCCAAATATTCCAGCCTCCTTACAGAAAGATGAACGGAAGATGGAAATATACATCGATGGGTTGAGCAGCGCTTTGTCTGACCGTGTAGCATTTGCAAATGTATTATTGTTAGATGCACAAATTGCTCAGAGTACTGGGAATGCAAAAATATCACTTCAGAAGAAAAGAGACATCCTTGCATCAGAACTGACAGCTGTATCAAGAGATGCAGTTGACAGTAATACTGATGCCAAGTGGCGTCGTGGTAATGCATTGAACCAACGTATCATTGACCTTCTTTCTGGCGATCATGGCATTCAGGGGCTAGAAGAGGGATTCCTTCCTCAGAAGCTCTATATTGATATATTAAAAATCAAGTACAAGAAAATGCTCGAAGAGCAAAAAGCTATTGCTCGAGATCCAAACCTTATTAAGGCGAGGCACCGTTTAGAGAGATTGCAACTCAAGCATAAGAGTGCAAAAGAAGGCATGGGAGAATTTACCCAGAAAGATGAGGAGGATTTGGCAACCGTTCGAAGGCAGATAGAGGATCGCAATGCAGAATCTGATTCTCTTGCAGATCAAAGGGCAGAGGTGACAGATGAGCTATTGTCGCTGACAGATACACTTGCTGATTATCAAATAGACCAAGCAGAGCTTGCGACTATTCAGAATCAATTCGGCGAAAATGTTGATCTCACTAGTGCTGCAGACCCCCGGCCAGATACCACTCCAGATTTTATCAAAGTTGCTATCGACAAGAATGTCGAACTGCGAAGTAATCATCATGCAGATACGATGACTTCCATGCTTAACAATGTTGAAGAAAATTTACTAAAGCCAGGATTCAAAGAGCATGTTGAAGATTTCTCGAATAAGGAGGGGCGAAAGCTTGTTCAAGATGTTGCAAAAGCTATTTCAAAATTTGTCACGATCCCAGTGCCAGAAGCTGGTGGATTGAAAGAGTACATGCAAGATGCACTGACAGAGCCGTTGGATACAGCCCTTGGGTGGCCTCCTGGGGTCGATAATCTTGATGAGCTTCCTTCTGCAGAAAGAAAAAAGGTAGAAGAGAATATTCGAAAAAAAGCAAAAAGTGTACTTGATGCAATAAATGAGTTTGATAGGGGTACAATTACCCGTATGAAAGAAACGGTAGCTGTGGTTAAGGATATGCCACCTGCCTCTACGTTTGTGGGTGAAAAAATCTCGGATCAGAATATTGAACGTGTTACCCCAGAAAACAAGGATGATCTGATAAAGAAATATGGTGGTGCATCTGTCTATGCTGCACTGTTTGACCAAATGGAAGAAGACTTTGGTAGTGCAGAGGAGGGAACTGGCTTCCTTGGAGAGTATGGAGGGTTCTTACATAAGATTAATGACAATATCGATGTTCATATTGATGTCGGTGAAGCGCTGCAGAAGATATCTTCGTCGTATGGTGGTATTGCAAGGGGCTTGCTTTTGACAGCCTTGGCTTTACTCGGTGCTGGAATATTAACAGGTGCACTTGCTGCAAAGTACACTGGAAGACTTGCCCGATTTACAGGGCGTACGTCTTTGGGAGCATTAAAGAAAACAGGAAAAGGAATTTCTTCTCTTCGCAATGTTAGACCTCCGGGGTTCATGACAAAGCTTCGGTATATGAAGCAGGAAAGAGCGGCTTCACAGTATCTTCTTAAAACACGAGCAGGGGGATATATCTCCAATCTGCGTATTCTTAAAAGTACTCGTTTCACCCGTGGTGTTGGGAAAGTCGCGAAGGGTGTTGGTTGGGTAGCGGTTCCAGCTCTTACTGCGTATGAGCTGTATGCAAATAAACAACGCAAAGATAATGTTGAAGGAAATAAATTATTGCAAGATGAATACGATAGTCAGAATAAAACGATCCTACTAGAAGGCGCTGGTTTTGGGGCAACACTTTTAGTTGCCTCTGGCCCTGCTATTGTTTTGGCTGCCCCTGTATTTTATGCAGGAAGCGTATCGAGAGGGCGCAGTGAAAAGCGTGCAAACTGGAAGCGTGGACCAGAGCAATGGGCGAAAGAGTATACGAGTGATGGTCTTTTGCAGGCAATGGTCGATACTGCTCCTGGTACAGAATTGGATAGTGACGGAGGCGGCGTCTATGCATCGAGAGCACAGGATCTGTTTATGAGAGCGACTCTTCGCGGTGATCAGGCAGATAAAGATCAGGAAGAAGCTGTTGAGACTGTTTCAAATGCAAACGCAGTTTCAAGGGGGCGTATGTATGAGGCGTATTTCAGGAAGAATCTTTTAGCTCCAGAAGATGCACCGAAGAAGGATTCAGAGCAGATGGTGGCAGATAAGGTTGCCTATATGTCTCTTATTACATTTGCTGGATTTGAAAAGCAAAGTTCGGAATCTCTACGAATGGCAGATGGGTATGCAGAGCTGATGCAGAAGTATCGAATACTTAAAGCTGCAGGTGCACCAGAGATGATTTCGTATGTTGATGAAAAACAAGAAACACACTACTTGGATCTAAATAAGTTAGTGCCTCCTATGGGATCTGCTGATGAGGCTCGCTCTATCGTTGCTGATTATGTTCATCGTATTCGACCATTGCAGTCTATGGTGATGTACAACATGCTTGGAGAGGCGGCGAAGGATCATCGTAGTAAGACTGTACGCGAAAGAGAGATTGGCAATGCGAAGAGCACAATTCGACAGTCTATTCTTTTGGAGCTTTTACATGATATCCATGAAGGTGAGCGAAAGTTGATGGCGACCGATTTCTCTGGGTTTGAAGTGACTGGTGGAGAACAGGAAACACGCACCCTGGTTCGATATTATATGAGGACTCGTATACTGAAGGTGGTAAACAAGAGCATCTCTGCTCTTATGCAAGGCTCAGTAACGGAGGCAGGGTATAAAACTATGCTTAAAGCTGCACGCAGCGAGATCCGTACAGTCTCTACTGCTTCAGATATAAAAGGCCTAGAGGAGGAAGCTACTGAGTACTTCCGTAAATTTGGCGGGGAGGAAAACGTAGAAAAGGCTCGATCATATGATAAAAACCCTCTCTATACGCTCTTCGAGACAGAGTAATCACAGGAAATAGTAGCGAAAAGCCCGAGTGCTCATTACTATATTTGCGCTATGGAAATCAGAAACTTTTGCATTATCGCCCATATTGACCATGGGAAATCTACGTTGGCCGATCGTATGATCGAGCTGACTGGAACGCTTCAGAAACGAGAAATGAAAGCGCAACTTTTAGATACGATGGACCTAGAGAGAGAGCGTGGAATTACCATCAAGTTGCAGCCTGTTCGTATGGAATATAAAGGAGTACAAATGAACTTGATAGACACCCCTGGTCACACGGACTTTCGGTATGAAGTCAGCCGGAGCTTGGCTGCGTGCGAAGGAGTTGTGTTACTGGTTGATGTATCGCAAGGTATTCAGGCACAAACATTGGCAGTGCTGTATATGGCACTAGAGCATGACCTTACTATTATCCCAGTGCTGAATAAGATAGATCTTCCTGCTGCAGATCCTGAAAGAGTTTCCGAGGAAGTGATGAAGCTTATTGGTTGCGAAAAGGAAGACATACTACTCATTTCTGCAAAAGACGGACGCGGTGTTGGTGAAGTGCTTGATGCAGTACACGAACGTATTCCGGGGCCAAAGCTTGGGGAAAAATCGGATGTTGCACGCGGTCTTATCTTTGATGCTGTCATGGATACCTACAGAGGGACAGTTGCATACGTTCGTATGATGGAGGGGTCTATAAAGAAAGGGCAAAAGATTCATCTACTTGGAACAAAGATGGAGTTTGAAGCAACGGATGTCGGTCACTTTGCGCCAAAGTATGTTTCTGAAAAGAGTCTGAATGTTGGAGAGATTGGCTATATAGTCACTGGAGGAAAAGATGTTGCACATGTCCGAACCGGTGATACGGTTGCATCTGCTATTCCATCAGAACCATTGCCTGGTTACAAGGAAGTTCAACCAATGGTGTTTGCAGGACTGTATCCGTCTGAAGCTGATGGACACCCAGTGTTACGTGAGGCACTAGAAAAGCTGAGCCTAAATGATGCAGCACTCAATATGGAACCAGAAAGAAATGCAGCTCTTGGAAATGGTTTCCGCTGTGGATTTCTGGGACTATTGCACATGGATATTATCCAAGAGAGATTAGAGCGTGAGTATGATTGTGATTTGATTATCACAGCGCCAAGCGTTCGGTACGAAATTGTACTGCAGTCGAAACAACCAGCAGAAATTGTTCGTTCGAGCCTACTAAAGCCAGATGAACCAGGAACGGCAGTTATCTCTAACCCTGCAGACTTTCCAGATCCTACCTATATCGCAGAGATCCGCGAGCCATGGGTAAAGCTAGAAATTGTTTGCCGTAAAGAAGATGTTGGGCCTGCAATGCAACTGGTGACGGATCGGCGCGGAGTCTATCAATCACTTGAGTACTTGGATGAAGATAGAGCATTGCTCGATTTTGAAGTGCCATTGCAAGGAATTGTCCTCGACTTTTTTGATAAGCTAAAGTCTACGACTGCAGGATATGCCTCTATGAGTTATGACCCTATCGGGTATCGACCTGGGGACTTGGTAAAACTCCAGATTCTTCTCTTGGGAGAACCGGCAGATTCACTGAGTAGCATTGTCCATCGTAGTGAAGCACATAGTGTTGGTGGGATTGTGTGTAAGAAGCTTAAAGAAGTGATTCCAAAAGCGCAGTATCAGATTTCTATTCAGGCAGCCATTGGCGGAAAAGTCGTTGCCCGTGAAACTCTTTCTGCATTCCGTAAAGATGTAACGTCAGGCCTCTACGGAGGAGACATCACTCGTAAGCAAAAACATCTAAAGAAGCAGAAGAAAGGAAAGAAGCGTCTAAAGCAAATGGGAAAAGTAACGCTTACGCAAGAGGCATTCTTGAGTGTGCTCAAAAGAGACTAACGATTGATAAACCCTTGAAGCGTTCGTTGTATGCTTCGCGCAATAGTATCCATGTGTCTACCTATAGAGATCTCACTTTGTGATTCCAAGTCTAGTATTTCAATTTTTTTACCAAATTCCTCAGCAACTCTTTCCGCATTTGCTGACGAGAAATCTAACTCTGTAAGTGACTCACGTATTAGTGCGATAAAACTTTCGCGAGATTCATTTTTAACCATCTCAAAAAGGTTTTCATCACCGATTTTGTTGTTGTAAAATATTACAACAGTTAATCTTCTTCGCTATCTGTTGCACTTTCAGGATTTGCCCTTTCGATAAGTATTTTCTTCACAGAACCGATAAATGGTTCAAAAACTGTCTGCAGAATGCTCGCAGTTAGAGGTTGAAGCTTCTCAAATTCGGTTGATCTCTTTCTATCCTCAAAGAACCTCTGAAGAACAAATGTCGTGAGCTGAAGCACTGTTCCATCAATATTTTTTTCATCGATCATCAGTTTAAGCAGTATCTGCTCTGGACTTTGGGCCAACACCATTTGCATTCGTGTAATCCAGTCTATAAGTGCCCTATTAGTTTCTGGGTCCATATCATCAGATTTTGTCAGTGCAACGTTTTCATCGACTGTATCGTGTGCATCTTTTTCCGATGTTTCTTTTAAGTAGTCACCAGTAACTTGTAGGCTTTCTTCGTCTATTAGTGAAATAATGGCCAGGATAAAAATGCTCGGACAGTCTCTGGCTACAAGGCGTGCAATGAGCGTAAAGAGGTGTGCATTTTTCTCGTCTTGTAAAAACTGCATGATAACTTTCGCTACCTGATCATCTTTCTTTTTGCTTTTCTTTTCTTCTTTACGGATTTGCGTCATAGCAGCACCGGCAGCGGCGAACCGCGCTTTAGCGTCTTCGGAGAGTGCTTCGGGGGCACCTCCAACACCTTCTTCAGGCATGCCGATATCGAGTCCTCCTTCTTCAGACATTAGCTAAACTATACCGTTAAAATAACCTGAGAGCTAATGACTACGCGTCATTTGCTCTCAGGCGTTTCCCCTCACTGGGCCAACGGTGAAGGGGAGTGAAGAGGATAGGACTCGAACCTACAACCTCTCTGGAGATCCTCTTGTGTATTTATTGCTGGCAAGGCAATCCACGTAAAAGATCTTTTATAACCAGAGTGCTCTCCCAATTGAGCTACCTCCTCAAAGTAAAAAAAGCCTACTCTTCTATTCTAGAATATCGAGTAAAAACGATGTGATTATGCAGCGACTGGCTCGATATGCACGAAGGTGCACTTCTCACGCTTTCCGTTGAACTTAAGAAGCCTCTTTTGAGTGAAAGCTACTTTTCCAGCAACATCTGCGTGGATAGTCCAATCTTTTCCAATGTGTGTATTTAAACCAGGACGGAACTGGAATCCCTTCTGACGAACGACAATTTCGCCTGCATTGACAGACTGCCCACCGAATCGCTTTACGCCTCGGCGCTTTGCGTTACTATCTCTGCCGTTACTGGTGGAGCCACCGGCCTTTTTATGTGCCATATTATCGAGATTTTACAGGGAATTAAGGGGTTTGCAAGAAATTTCATTGATTTGCTTCTTACAAGTAAATTTGGTTGCGGGGGCTGGATTCGAACCAGCGACCTCGAGGTTATGAGCCTCGCGAGCTACCAGGCTGCTCCACCCCGCGTAGCCGACGTATTTTGCATATAATAGGCGAAATATGCAAGAAAATTGATTCTAAAGGTTCATTTTTAGCTCCTCAATCTTGTCTTTATGGAACAAATAAAGCTTCCAGTGCTCCAGAACTGGCATCTGTCGCATAAGCTCAAAATACTTAGCTTCTTGCTGTTCTAGCTCTGCAACATTATCCTCAGAGAGGATAAATGGGTCTTTGGCAGTATGGGTAATAACTAGGATTTTTTCCCCTGGACGGACCAGATTTAGGTTTTCTTTCGAGTATTTATCTTTGTATTGAGAGCTTTGGAAGTACTCAAGGCTCCGGTGTCCCTCTGCTATCCGCTCTCTGAGAACGTTATTTTGCATGCCAATCTCGCCTAATGTCTGTTCGAAGAGTAGATTTCGATAGAATGAAAGCGCGAATCCAAATGCCATGAATCCGACCACTGTTAAGCCTATGACTATAGTCAACTGCTTGGAAACGGGTTCGAGATTTTGATAGGCCATCGGTAGGAATAGGGTACAGTAGAGACCTATGAAGATCTACTGTTCGGGCATCGGAGGTATTGGATTGTCTGCGTATGCTGCACTGCAACATGCTGCTGGGCATGAGGTCCTTGGAAGCGATCAGTCGTTGACACCACTAACGGTCGACCTTGAAGGGCAGGGTATTACGGTATTCTCTTCTCAAGACGGTAGTAATGTTCCTTTGGATACAGATCTTTTTGTGTATTCAGAAGCTATCCCAGAGCACGCTCCAGAACGAAAGAAGGCTACAGAGCTTGGCATTGTGCAAAAGAGTTACTTCGAAGCACTTGGAGAGTTATCAAAAGACCACACAGTTATTGCTGTCTGTGGTACACACGGAAAGTCTTCGACGACTGCGATGGCGACGTTAGCACTTATCGATGCTGGTATGGATCCGACTGTTGTTGTTGGGACAAAAATTCCACAATTAGATGGTCGCAACTGGCGCAAGGGAGAGTCCGATATCTTTTTGCTAGAGGCATGCGAATACAGAGGGTCTTTTTTGAACTTGCATCCGCGCATTGTTCTGATGACTAATGTTGATGGAGATCACTTTGATTCATTTAAAAACCTCGAAGATTATCAAAATGCATACAGCGAATTTCTTGCGCGACTTCCTGAAGATGGCGTTGTTATTACACATATGCAGGATGCTGACTGTCAAAGGATCGCAAAGCAGTCTTGTAAACCAGTGCTTGATGCAGACGTCTGTCCAAAAGTAGAACTTTCTGTGCCCGGTGTTCATATGCAAGAAAATGCACTGTTGGTATCTGCACTGTCAGACCATATGGGGTTCTCTGCAAGTAAGTCCCTTAAGGGTTTTACTGGCACATGGAGACGCATGGAAGTAAAAGGGGATACAAGTAGTGGTGTCACTGTCATTGACGATTATGCACATCATCCAGTAGAAATTGCAGCAACAATTGCTGCTGCAAGAGAGGCGTATCCCGGAAGAAGAATTGTGTGTTTATTTCAGCCGCATACTCATGATAGAACCATTCAGTTTTATCAAGAATTCCTTATCGCTTTTGATGCTGCAGATTTGGTAGTTACGACAGATATTTATGATGCACGACCAGATATTGAAAAAGAACTCGTGGATATTGCTCAGTTCACAGCAGATATTCATACTACTGCACAGTACGGCGGACCCCCTATGGAAGCTCGCACACTTCTAGAGCGTGATATCCTGCAACAGGACGATGTCCTCCTGGTCCTTGGTGCAGGTGACATTACTACTATTGCGACAGAGATGGTCTCCTAGAGGCTACCTCCTTGAGTCTCGAGTGTATCTTCAATGTAGAGATCTATAGCATTTACAATAATTTTTGCTACCTCTGCACGGTTGATTGCATCGTTTGGACGGAAGTTTCCTCCACTATCGATGAGTCCATCTACTGCTGCAGTTTCGATGACATTTGCATACTTATGGGTTGGTGGTACATCACCAAATATTTTTCCTTCTGCCCAAACGGTTCGTACATTTAGTGCACGGAGAAGTGTTGCAATGACCTCACTGCGCTTAGCTGGCCTGCCTGGGTCGAGCCACTTGTCGCGCCATACCTCCCACCAGCTTTGTTCGGCTGATGCAAAGAATCCTTCAAACCACTGATTTTTTGCTTTGGCATTCTGCGTTGGCACTCGCACTTTTGTCTCATCGATTCCTGCAACTTTATGCGCGATCTTGCTGAGCTGTGCAATGGTTACATTATCCGTTGGGCCAAACTCCCCGTTGTATTCTCCGCTTCGGTCTCTGTATCCACCAAGAACACCTGCTTTCGCTGCTGTATATACATATGCTGCATACCAGGTTCCAAGCTTTACATCTTCAAAGACTACGGTTTTTCCTTCCATAGTTAAAGTGACGAACTCAAGTGTTCGCTGGTTTTCTTTCCCGAGATCAGACTCTTCTAGGTTGTCGCATACCACTCTTATTTGAAGGGTGATACGACTGTCTTTTACGAGCCTGTCAGACTGAGTAGGTAATGTTGGACACCCTTCTATCTGATCGAAGTATGCAGCGTACTGTCCTTCAGGATAGTTCTCGAAAAACATTGGTGTTGTTCCAGTCATTTCCATGTCATTTGGTCCTTTAATAGAAAAGCCGAGTCCGCCTGGTTCACTATTAACAGCGACTGTTCCTGTTCGAGTATATGTGTACTGAACCTTTAGAGATACATTTGCCCCTTCGGAGATTTGAAATGATACCTGTGGTCTTTCGATCGTGTCGATAAGGTCGCCATTTTCATAATATTCGATAGTGGCAGATGCCCCTTCTGGAAGTGTTGTCGTGAATGTGTAGTTTCCAGGTCCTAGGTTTTGAAATGAGAACCCTGCATCATCCCCTTCAGTTCGTTCGTTTCCTGGACGGATAAGAGTCCAGTGCCCAAGAATATCTGGTGTCTCCTCTGGTCCAATAAGCTCGAAGCTCATCTCTCCATTTCCAGTTAAGGGAGCTGCATCTTGTGCAAGAAGACCTACTGGTTGCATTAATGATAATAGGACAGTGCAAATAGTAATCGTTGTAATAGAAGAAATCTTCATAGTATTTTGGGGTACAGAGAGTTCGTACAGTTTGGCGGTTCCCTCAGAAAATGGCAATTGACTGGGAGTATTTCGTTGAGTCTTTTATAAGATGAATGCAAGTAAAATCTCTAGAACCGTCAAAGCAACCTACAAGTGTATGGTTGCTAGGACGGAACCCTTCCCCGTACCGATTCGTCTCTATACCGTTTATACTACTAATTTTTTAATTCTGTTCGTTGAAAGCGTGGTGAGGGCAGCGCCGATAAGTGCTGCAAAGGCGATCAAAAGATCGTATCTAAATCCTGTCTGTGGCATGTATGCAATACCTACTCCTACAACGCTACTCCATGCTTCTGGGTAAAGGTCTGCGTCTGTTTCTTCGCTCACAGCGTGTGCAAGAAGGACAACGCGGTCTCCAGATTTCAGGTGGCTCATTGCACGAGCTTCAAAAGTAGTAGTCCATGTCTGGCCTGCGAATAACTCTTCGATATTCCATCGAAGGTTTTCACCGTCGATAGCACCTTCATCCATAATAGAGAGGATTTGTAGGCTTGATGGGTTGAACCTATCTGTGACATCAATGTCATGTAGGGTTCCTCGTGTAAGGTTTCGAATGGCGATCGTAAAGCGGATGTTTCCGCCAGGTGTTACCTCTGAAAGGTTACTCGTCTGTACGATGCGTGCATCAGGAACATCTGTATGTGCTGCATCTGGCGTAGGTGCTTTAGGCATCTTTCCACTTGCTGTTGGCTCTGTTGTTTTTCCTGCCATGCTAATCGGACGCTCTCCACAGTTAAGATTAGAGTAGAAGATGAGTGATGAACCTTCGATAAGTACTCGCTCTTGGCTCTTTCGTACTTCGCAGTCACGAGTAACATCGTAGTTTAATCTGTACATAATTGGAGCCATGTCATTAAAAACAGCTGGTGTCGTTCCGCTAAATACTCCACCGTTCATATCAGTCATGATAAACGCAATACCAGATGGATTACTGTGTACCTTTACTGTTCCTGTGTAGGTGTACCCTGCCTTTAAACGAAGCGCTTCACCGTCTTTTAGTTCGAATGTCATAATAGTAGCTGGGTTCTCTTGAAGAAGAGATGGTCCACGCTTTAGTGTAATCTTTGTTACCGCTCTGTCCGGTGCACGAACTGCAACGCGGTATGTTCCTGCTGGAAGGTCATTTAAAATCTTTGTCTTCAAAGATGTCTTGTACTCAGATCCATTAGGAAGTGTCAAAATCCACTGTCCGTAGACAGAGTCTGGACTACTTTGCTCCAATGTTAGTGAGCCATTTGCTGCTGCCTCTACACCTTGTGTCGATGCAAGCCCGATTGCGAGAGCCAATGAGAATAAGAGTGATTTCATAGTGTATGAAGTAGTCTTTTGTACCATGGCAAAGAGGGGATGACTAGGAATAAGAGGGTGGTATTAAACCATCATAGTATTGATATGTCAACTATACTTTACCTTTCAAGGGCAATATGCAGTCCGTTTGACCATTTGGACACTAAATCTGAAAGAGTAGAATCGATAATATTTGTGCCATTTTTGGTAATTTTAAGCCGGGGATCAGTGGTTGTTTGTCCAATGATTGATGATGATAAGCCTGCTTTCTCTGCATCTTCTGCACTCATTTCTAGTAGGAAACCACCAGTCTCTGAGAAGAGAATAGTGTCTGTCGCACCTTCTAGGTTGTCGAGAGTGATGTCGAGTCCTATTTTTCCACCAACTTTTCGCTGGGGCAATGTCATTTCAAAGAGGGCAAGAGCGATTCCTCCGTCAGAAATGTCATGACTGGAAAGCACGGAACCAGATGCTATCAGGTCTAGGACTTGTACCATTTCTGCATTGGCAGTTTTAAAGTCTGGCCGCGGAACACTATTTCCAAGCAGGGCATCTGTTTCTGCATTGCAGAGCTCTTCTAGGATTGCATAGTATGCAGAGCCACCGAGCTCTGCTTTGCGTTCTCCGATAAGCACGATGACAGAATCTTCTTTCTTGAGCTGCATAGTTACTGCTTTTCGTGCATCTTTGAGCACTCCTGTGGTTGATACAATGGCAGTCGGGTCGATAGAGGATCCATCAGGCTGTCCGTTATATAGCGACACATTTCCAGAAATGACGGGGACTGGCTCCCCTTCGAATTGCATAGTTTTAGCGGCGTCTGCAATTCCCTGCACTCCCTGTTCCAGTTCCGCTAGTTGCTCTGGGATCTCTGGGTTTCCATAGTTCAAACAGTCTGTTAGTGCACGTGGTGTTCCACCAACGGCAACAACGTTTCGCATAGACTCGAGCGTTGCGTTGACCCCTTGCCAGTATGCACTAATGCGTCCGTATCGTCCGTTTCCATCACCGGCGATTGCGACACCTGTCCATCGGTCAGATTCTGACAGATCCCAACCTGGGTGCTCTCCTTCGTGGACATGGCTTTGAAGGTCTTGCAGTGGAGCAATGACACTTGCGTCTGCTTCTCCCGCTTCGATGATAGTATTTCCTATAACGTTTTTGTCGAAATGCCTAAAGGCAGGGGACTTAGACGCATAGTTTGGATGGCCAAGCATTGCTTCGAATATACTTTGTAGTGTGAAGCTTTTCTCTAGGACAGAAACGGTACTTTCTGCACAGGTAATTTCTGGTTCTGGTAACTCCTTTTCGTTTAGTTTTGTTGGTCGTTCGTATTGAATTCCACAGGTGAGCGCTTCTGCAGAGGCTTCACAAATGACTTCTCCTTTGTATGATGCTCGGTATATCCCGTCGGTAGTGACTTTTCCGATTAAGCTTGCTCGTGCATTTTTTGCCATACTTGGCAGGTCCCAGGTCTCATTAAAATGTTTAAGGATATGCTCTGTAAGGTCTGGATGACACGTAATACAGAGCCGTTCCTGTGTTTCCGCGCAGGCTATAACTTCTGCTGGAAGGCCTTCGAGACCGACATGAACGTTATCTATCTGAATATCTGCACCAAAACCTAGGTCTACGACTTGTTCTACAGATGCGCAGACTACTCCTCCGGCTCCAAGGTCTTTGCAGCTAATGCGTTCTAAGTTACCACTTGCGATAACCCAGTCGAATAGTGCATAGAACGATGCGAAGATGTGGCGTTTCAAGAATGGATTTGGTTCTTGCACTGCACCGCTGTTTTGTTCGCTTTTATCTTCCTCCATACTGGCAGATGCAAATGATGCTCCTCCAAAGCCAGACCTGTCGGTTGGCTTTCCAACGAGGATGATGTCATACCCGACTTCACCTGCTTCCGCGGGGCAGTAGCTATGAATGATCTCGTCTTCGCGAACGATACCGAGGGCTAGGGCATTGACGAGGCAGTTGCTGTTATAAGAACTATCGAAAAATGTGTCTCCTCCGAGGTTTGGTATCCCAAGTGGATTTCCATACCCAGCAATACCACTGATCACTTCTTTCGTGATACTACGAGTCTCTTCTGTTTTCAGGTCTCCCATTCGGAGTAAGTCCATACATCCGATGACACGTGCACCCATACAAAGGACGTCACGCGTGCTTCCTCCGATTCCTGTTGCTGCACCCTCGTAGGGGACTATCTGACTTGGGTGGTTGTGTGATTCGTGTGTGACAACAAAACCCCAACGCTTCCCAGGAGGTCCATCGGTGATGGCTACAATCCCACTGTCTTCTACGGGCCCAAGAATAATATGCTTTCCTGTGGTGACAAACTTTTTCAAAAAGCGACGACTAGATTTGTAGCTACAGTGTTCACTTCCTTGTATTCCCCAGATCACGGCTTCTGTTAATGTTGGGTCTCTTCCGAGTAGGTCTACAATCTTTTTTACTTCATCGATTGTCAGTCCAATTTTGTATTCTTTCAACATATTCAAGAGTTCAACGTCACTCGCAGTGGAGAACGGGAGAACCTTTGTATTTTCGGAAATGCTCATGCCAAGAGTATGCAGGATTCCGCGGTGTAGTGAAATAAAAAAAAGACCGACCCGTGGGAAGAAACACGGATCGGTCGGTGGAAGTCGGCTCTAGGCGGGCCATAAGACGAGGAGTAGCTAGTCTCTTGGCTCACTGTCGAGTAAAGATCACCGGCTATATGGAGCGGGCTTTCACGACCTAATCTGTGCGAAGACACAGCGCACGACTTCCGAGTATTTCGTACACGTATTAAGACGTATTTCTCTATCCTTCGCAAGCTTTACAGACCTGTTTTAGGTTTAGCTGCTGCGCGGCATTCATGCTGTGCTGGTAGTAAAGCGTCTTTATTCCTTGCTTCCATGCAGTAATGTAGAGCTCGTTAATATCTTTAACCGGAGTATCTGGATGCACAATGACGTTTAAGGACTGTCCTTGGTCTATAAACTCTTGCCTTGTTGATGCTTGGTAGATGATTGCTAATTGGTCGAGCTCTGGGTATGTCTTGAATACTTCTTTCTCCTCATCTGTCAGGAAGTCTAGGTGCTGACAAGAGCCGTCATGGTCACGAATGTCCTTCCAGACATCTGTTGTATTCTTTCCCTTTTCTTCGAGAAGCTTTTCGAGGAATGGGTTCTTGATAGTCGTTTTCATTTTCTGGATGTCTTTGACGTAACAGTTAGACCAGACTGGTTCGATCCCTTGGGAGACTTGTCCAAGAATGAATGCGGAGGATGTTGTAGGTGCTACTGCCATGAGAGTGGTATTACGTCGTCCATATCCCTTGAGGACTTCTGGCTCTCCATATTTTTCTGCCATTTCTGCAGATGCTTCGTATGCACGCTGCTTGATCATCTTAAAAATATCATGGTTGAGCTTTGCTGCGTCTCGGCTTTCAAAGGTGATCATGTTTGCTTGCAAGTAGGAGTGCCAACCAAGAACACCTAGGCCAAGAGCTCTGTGGTTTTTTGCAAAATTGTATGCGCGTTCCATGAAGAGGAATGTTCGCTGATCATCACGCTTATCAGAATCTCTGTAGGCTTCTAGCTTTTCGAGGAATTCTGATACGACTGCATCGAGGAAGTAGGCGAGCGTCTCTACCGCGTCTGTATCTTTCCATTCGTCGTAGTGCAGGATGTTGATGGAAGAGAGGACACATACAAAAGAAGCATCTTCAGAACTTGGGAGCATGATCTCTGTACAGAGGTTACTAGCGCGGATCTTCATTTCTTTATCTTTGTATACGTCGACCGTGTTGTTGTTAACGTTATCCGTGAAGAAGATGTACGGGTATCCGATTTCGCCACGCTTTTGGATAACTTTAGCCCAGAGTGCTCGCTTACTCTCATCTCCATCAATCATTTCTTGCATCCAAACGTCTCCTACACATACTCCGTGGGTTAGTTTCTGAATAGGGTTTCCCTCTGTTCCGATCTCTAGGAATTCGTCAGCATCTGGGTGTTCTATAGGAAGGTACGGTGCAAACTGCCCGCGACGCGTTGCTCCTTGGCTGACGATATCAACCATCTTGTCAAAAAGCTGCATAAAGTGAACTGCTCCAGACGATGCTCCGTTGTTTGTAATGTCTGCCCCACGAGGACGAAGGTCTCCGAAGTATCCAGATGTTCCGCCTCCTAGCTTTGACATCATTCCTACTTCCCCTTGCGTAAACAAGATCTCTCCCATGTCATCTCCTATGTACGACCCAAAACAGCTGATTGGAAGACCACGCTTTTTACCGAAGTTTGACCAAACAGGGGACGCGAGTGAGTAATATCCCTTGGACATATAGTCGTAGAACTTATCTGCAAACCCTTCTACTTTATTAAGCTCTTCTGCCCTGTCTGCGATTTCTCGAATACGCTCTTCGGGTGATGTGCCCTCTACGAGATATCCAAGTTCTAAAAACTTTCTACTATTTTCGGTGAGCCATTCCATAGGTGGTGGGGAGGAGGGAGGGGATTAAAATAGATCAGCACTTGTGACACTCTTACTACGCTTGTTGTAGTTCACAGACCTCTTAACAAAGAAGTCGCCGTGCTTTGTTCCGATAATTTCGTCATCAAACCAGTCAGACTCTGCGACGAGCTTTTCGTCTACGTCAAACACTGGGTCGATGTTGATGCTCTCTAAAGAGTTATTCAGCCTGTTTTTAATGAATTCCAAAATGACATTTTTTGGAAGAAAATCGAGTTCTCCTTGCTCAAATATCCAGTCGATAATTTTACTTTCGGCCTCGTACGCCTGCATGCAGAGTGCTTGTACATTCTGGCTATGTTCTTCATCGAACCAGCTTGGGTTTTCCTTCTTAATAATGTTAATAATCTCTATTCCGAAGTTTCCGTGGATCTGTTCCTCTTTTGATGTCGCTTCGACAACATTTGAAATTCCTTTCAGCTTATCGCGATGCTTGTTAAACGCCATGATGATCAGGAATTGAGAAAAGAGTGATACATGTTCTATAAAGAGAGAGAACAGAAGAATGGACTGTGCGTACTCTTCCTTATCTTCACTGCGCGCATTTTTAAGTGCGAGCTCTAGGTAGTGCACACGCTCCATCATGACAGGATTTCCAATGATGTCTTCAAACTCTTCATTGAGACCTAAGATCTCTAGTAGGTGACTATAGGCATCGTGGTGGCGTACTTCGCTTTCTGCAAACGTTGCTCCGACCGCTCCGATCTCTGGCTTTGGCATTTTATCGTAGATGTTTCCCCAAAAGGTTTTTACGGCTACTTCTATCTGGGAGATGGCGAGCATCGTATTTTTTATAGCGTTTCGTTCAGACTCATTGATCCCTACTTTGAAGTCCTGAATGTCGCTCGTGAAGTTGAATTCTGTGTGAATCCAGTACGAGTGACGAATAGCATCTGTGTACTCCAGAAGTTCTGAGTACTCGTATGGCTTTAGACAAAGACGCTTCTTGAAAATGTCTCGCTTTCTTTCCGCTGCTCTGTTTGCCCGATAGAGGATGTAGACCTTTGCGACATTATGGAAATTACTACTCATGAGTGATTCCTCTACAGTGTCTTGGATAACTTCTACATCGAGCATTTTATTCTCTGCAGCCTTCCTAATAATGTTCAGGAGCACGGTGTGAACAACAATGGCAACGTTATTCTGCATGTAGGGCTCTAGCTTCTCTTTCTCTGTCAGTTCAAAGGTAGACCGGAATGCCGCTTCTATTGCATCTGCGATACGCTTTTCATCAAATGAAATAGCACTTCCGTTCCGTTTTTTAACAACGATTGATTTCTGAATGGCGGAGAGGACGGAGCCGTGATCTGTTTTGAAAGCGGTAGACATAAGTGGGGGATGAAAAAAGCGGAGATGTTTTGCACCTAACATCACAGTTGTGAGTATCGGTGCTTCGTGCGAGCAGTGCGGGTCGTCTGACTTTAACAGTTGCGCGACAGTGGGGAATTGCACCCGCTTGACGTATTCCGCGTAAGACTGAGTATGGATTATCTAGTGTCTTCATGCAAACCCACACACAATATGTTGTGTATGTCGTTTTTTTGTTTTCAGTTACACGAATAAATATTCTTTACAGTGTAGCTTCAAATAATTTTGGTTTGTATGGCAAGTGATAATAAAAAAAGAGACCTGTTCACGAATGCGAACAGGTCTCGGTAGGGTGGGAAGCCGCCTCGCGGTAGCCTTACTCTGGAGAGCCTCGGTTCAGCTTGAGTCTCGATCAACAGAGTGACGGAAGCAGGCTCCGCTGAGGCAGACCTCCTGGTTGCGCAGGCTGGTCTGAGGTGTTCCGGCAAACACCACGGCTTCCCTTGGTTTATATGTATATATAGACATAAAATAAATATATGGTCAATGATATTACTCATAATATTCCTGTGTTAAGATGCCGTGGTGAAGAAGATACTGTCGCAATTTGGCCAAAATAGGATCCTTGGAGGAGCAGCTGTTCTTGCTGTAATGCAACTCGGTGCTTCTATTATGGGACTTATTCGCGACAGGAC